>CAZTDB010000073.1:0-8663 GCA_964612385.1 uncultured Ignavibacteriaceae bacterium | reverse complement strand
AAATGTTGTTATCAGTTTGAATTCGCTCGAATATTGATGCCGATTTGTCGTTCTTCTCTTTAAGCTCATTTATTTTGCTTGATCCGAAAGACGCAATTGCAATTTCAGCAGCCGACAAATAGCCGGCGAAGAAAATCAAAAGAAAAAAAAGAATAAATTCATATATCATTTTATCGTAATTCAATTTTGTTTATAACTTATCTCTAACTGCTTTTATCTCTCCGCTTTTTCCAATCTTATAAACTCTGCCTCCCCATTCTATCGAATTGAACAGATAACTGAAAAGCCAGGCAAAGGGTTGAATAAAGGCGAGGAATAAAATCAACAAATAATCATACATCTTATTTTGGTAAATCTTTAATAAAAAATCTTGAGCAATCGAAGTATAAAGTCGTATTACAATTACAAAAATAAGTAATAATAAACTCAAAATTTCAATTTGATAAAAAGAAAGAAGGCAAGTTAATATGAGTGCGTTTCCGGTATAAAAGGAAAACGGAATTAAAAAATATCTCCATCCTAAAAATTTTCTTATTATCACTAACCATTTTAATACTTGCTTTACATCTGCGATTACATTCTCATTTTCATGAATCATTATCACTGCATTATTTCCGTATGCTATCTTATATCCAGCCAAAGTTAATAGTTTTCCAAGCGATGCATCATCGCTTATATTATTCAATATTTTATTAAAACCGCCTGCTTTTTCAATTGCTGATTTCTTAAACATCATAAATGCACCGGCACAAAAATTAAATTTGAATGAGGGGGGAAGACTCATCAGTAAATGAGTAAAAAAATAGTTGGTAACTAAATTTGCCATTTTGAATGCATTGTCTCCGCTATAAAAAGCGGGTGAAAAAGCTCCTGCAGTTTTGTCACTGAGCAATGCAGAGTAAATATCTTCATAATTATGCTTTCGTGCCTGTACATCTGCATCCATAAAAACTACGATTTCGGTTTCTGCGTGAAGAAAGCCAACGCTCATGTTGTGTGCTTTACCGCTGTTTTTGCCCGGACAACCGCTTAATAGAATTTTAAACTGTGGATATTCTTCCGATAATTTTTTTAATGCCGGATAATATTTTTCACCTTCAATTTCTATTACAGCAATTACTGAACTTTTTTCATTAGGCTGTTCTTCAATAATTATTCTTAAATTTTGAATTTCTGATTCTTCAACATCCTTTAACGGAACAATAGTTGTAACCGGTTCTAAAATTTCTTTGCCGGAAGCTTGTTTTAATCCCGCTATTTTTTTTATTCCGTACTTTTGAAATAAAAATAAGGCAGCCAATCCTAAAAGGAAATTGACGAACAGCAATATTTTAAGTACTATTAGCAAAGGTTTCTAAAATATATTGGATAAAATTAAATGTCAGCATCACAAATAAAAATAAAAGATAAAGATAAATTATTCATCAAATGGAATGATGGTAGTGAAAGTTTAATCACACTCAAATATCTGAGAGATGAATGCCCATGTGCAAATTGTAAAGGTGAAACAGTGCTGCTAAAAACTTACCGCCCGCAAAAACAAGCATTAACCAGCCCTGACGCTTATAAAGTGAAAGACATTCAAACAGTAGGAGGATATGCCATTCAAATAACATGGAATGATGGTCATAACACCGGCATTTATTCGTGGGAGTACCTGAAACAACTCGAAAAGGATCAAGCTGCCGGCAAAACACACAACTACAATAACTTGATATGATATCTAAAAACAAATTAAAATATTACTCATCTTTATTGCATAAAAAATACCGCGATAAAGAAGGAAAATTTTTAGCAGAAGGCAAAAAAATCATTTACGAAGCCCTTAAAAGTGGTTTTAATCCCGAAGTTATTCTCTACACAAAAGAATTTTCTGAAGGTGAGGAAGATTTTATGTCTATATCTCAAATGAAGCTTGAGCAAGTAAAAGCAGATGAAATTCGAAAATTAACCGATACTGTTACTACACAAGGATTAGTGGCAGTTTTTAATAAACCAAAATTCATTTTTGATGATAACTTTAAACCCAATTCAAATATAATAATCTTGATCGACCGGGTTACCGACCCCGGGAATTTAGGGACAATATTTAGGAACTGCGACTGGTTCGGGATAAATGAAGTGCTGATCAGCATTAATTCTTCCGATGTTTACAATCCCAAAACAATCCGTGCAAGCATGGGTTCAATTTTTCATCTTAAAATTTTTAATGAAATCATCCCCGAAGAAATTCTTCCGAAGCTAAAAGATATGAATTATCAAATCTTATGTGCCGATATATCAGGTGAAAACATTTTCAAAATGGATTTTGCGAAAAAGTCGGTTATAATTTTTTCAAGTGAAGCCCACGGACCTTCAAAAGGTGTTTTAAGTAATGCAGATTTACGAATTACCATCCCCCGTTTTGGAAATGCAGAGTCATTAAATGTGGCAGCAGCCTCTGCAGTTATACTTGCTGAAATGAAAAGACGATTTAATAAAACTTAAATACAGCAGGTATAATCATCTCAATAATATCATCTTCTTTGAGCTGATATTCTTTCCAGCCTGTAAAGTATAAATATACACTCCGCTTGCTGACTGACCCGGATTCCACTCAATCGTGTAAATCCCGGCATCAAGTTCTTTTTGAACGAGTACACCAACTTCTCTGCCCAATAAATCGTAAACTTTTAATGTAACAAATTCTTTCTCTGGAAGATGATAGGAAATAGTGGTAGAGGGATTAAACGGATTAGGAAAATTTTGCTCTAATAAAAAACTACCCGGTCGAACATCTGAAATTTTTTCAATGTTTGTTAATAAATCCGGTTCGGGAGCGGGAAGTTTTACGTTTGTAAAGACGTGAAACTCACCCGGCTCTACCGAAATTTGCTCCGATGTATTTGTAACTGTGATGTTGTCATCTAAAAAATAATTATACCATACTCCAGTTTTGCTGAAGGCAGGATTAATTGATTTCGTTATTACATCAAAATTTCCGACGACTACCACATCCATTGTGGAATGATAAAGATTAATCCTTTTTACCGAGCCGGCAACGTTCAATACAAAATTATAGCTTTCAAAGGCTTCATAATTTTTTTTCAATTCGATAAGTGTTTTGAAAGTCTTATATAATTTGTTTCTGCGGGGATCGTCAAAGTAATCCCATCTTATCGGTTTATTGCACAATCTGCAGGGATTATCTATGGAAATATCGTAGCCCAATTCGCCGAACTGCCAGATCATTTTTGGTCCGGGAATGGTAAAGAAAAAGGCAGCGGCTAACTTAATGCGATTCAGTGCTATTGCTAAATTCTTTATGCTATAATCCCCGCTTGAATTTCCATACGTCAAATTTTTATACATGAGTCTTTCTTCATCGTGGCTTTCCATGTATGTAATTAAGTGCGGATCGTTCCAGCCTCGTACTTTGTAAGAGCCCCAGGAAAAATTAGATTTGTTGTTATCATGGTAGCCCATTGCTGCTTCGTTGTAATTGTAATTTAAGTTGCCCCAAAGCAGCATTCCATAATCCGATAAAACTTTTTCTTCTGAGTTATCGGCAAAGTGTTCGAGTATAACATAAGCCGATGAATCTACTTCCCAAATTTTATCCGCCATTCTTTTCAGCAGAGCAATTCTTGAATCATCATATACTCCCCATTGATCAACATCGCCCGAATATTTTTGAGTAAATCCCTTTGAAAGATCAAATCTAAATCCGTCGAATTTATATTCGGTTAACCAGAATTTGTTTACGCGGTCTACAAAATATTTTGTCGCTGCGCTTTCATGATTAAAATCAAAACCAACATTGTAAGGATGACGCGGCGTTTGATTAAACCATGGGCTGTTAACCGCTGGACGGTTATTTGCCGCATCCCAATATAATCTTACTAAGGGCGATTGACCGAATGCATGATTCAATACCATATCAAGAATTACTGTGAAACCCATCTCATGAGCAGTGTCGATAAATCTTTTCAGTTCATTTCTTGGTCCGTAATATTTATCCACGGCAAGATGAAAGCTTGGGTTATATCCCCAGGATTCATTTCCTTCAAATTCCATTATCGGCATTAATTCAATTGCATTAATGCCAAGCTCTTTCAAATAATTCAAAGTATCGATAAGTGTTTTATAATCATGCGTTGATAAAAAATCTCTTAAAAGAAGTTCATAGATAATTAGCCTGGTTTTCTCCGGTCTTTTGAAGTCAGTTATTTTCCATGGATAGGGTTCCTGTCCCATTTCAATTACCGAAGCAATTTCCGAAGTTTTTCCTGCCGGGTATTTAATCAAATTCGGGTAAGTAGAAGAGCTGATATTTTGGTCATTCCATGGATCGCTGACCTTTTCTGAATAAGGATCGGCAATTTTAATTTCACCATCTACAAAATATTGAAAAATATATTCTTGATTCGGTACTAAGCCGTCTACTTCTAACCAATATGTATTACTATCCGGTGTAAGTTTCATGAGATAGTCAGTTTCAACTTCCCAATTATTGAAGTCTCCAATAACGTAAACGAATTTTTTTTGCGGTGCGAAAAGACATAATGTTACAGAAGTATTACTTATGTAATTTATTCCCGGTTCAATTTGCGCCGGAAGTTCTTGAATGGTTAGGGCAGGATTCACTACATAGTAAAAGGAGTCGGCAGCAGTACTTCCATCCGATGCGGAGGCTATTGCTTTAACCCACTTTTTCCCGGTCTCACTTGCGATGATATCATGATAAAGCACGCTGTCTGCAGTTTGAGCAGCTAAATTGTTTTGAATATAAAGCGAAATATTGACCGCATGAGAAGAAACAGCTTTTACTTTTATTGTGTCATTCAAATCAGCAAAGAGAAATGATTGAGCCGGTTCTACTATTGAAACATTCAAGCCTTCTTCCGAAATGGGAAGAAATATATCTCCGCCGCTTTCGGTTTTTCCTTCTAAATATCTGCCTCCAACCTGAACTCCACTCCTAAAAACAAATGCAGCCTGTAAAATTTTTTCGCTGAAGGATACATTATAGAAGCTTCTAACCGTAGGGTATATTTTGTATTGATAAATATCTGTTCCGATTCTTTCTAATTTTGTTTTGGGAGTGTTCTGTCCCCAGCTTGTTAATACATATCTCCAATCGCTTGGCGAAGTACTAAAGCTTGTAATAACACCGGTGTGTGCATAAACATCGCCTGTGTAACCTTTCAAGCCGGCATTCCCTTTCGTTGCATCAAAAATAACTGTAATGGAATCATTTTCGGTTGGAAAAGGTGGTGTCCATGTAATAAGTTGTGAAAATAATAAATGATTTGCGGCAATAAAAAGAAGCAAGATTAATTTCGTCATAACTCTATTAAAAATTATCTGAATTTCGATTTTGTATTTGTCTCAAAACAAATATAGGCATCTTATGATTGTAAGAAAACAGATAAAGATAAGAATTGATATTTGATTTAAAATAGAAAACCCCCGATAAAATTTTACCGGAGGTTTTCCAAATCAGATTTTTATGAAGGTTACTTGACTAACATCATCTTCTTTGTGATAACATTATTTTCTGCAACTAATCTGTAGATGTATGTACCACTTGAATATTTACTTGCATCAAATACAACGCTGTATTTTCCAGCACTCTGATAATCATCAACAAGCGTTGCTACATGCTCGCCAAGAACTGTAAATACATCCAGCCTTATTCTAACATCCTGCGGAATAGTATAGCTTATGGTTGTTGATGGATTAAACGGATTCGGATAATTTTGAGCTAATTCGAATGCCGTCGGAACACTTACTACAATCTCAACTACATTTGAATACTCAAACGTTCCGTCGAAATCGATCTGCCTTAATCTATAGCTGTAAGTACCGGGGGCGAGATTGTTATCAGTGAAAGAATATTTCTGAGATTCGGTAGTGGTTCCGAAACCGGGCACGAACCCAACTTTTGACCAATTTGAAGCTGCAGATTTCCGTTCAACTTCGAAGCCTGCATTGTTTGTTTCGGTAGCCGTCGACCAATTTAGTATTACATTGTTACCGTCTACATTGGCAATAAATGAAGTTAATTCAACAGGTATAACTTCCCAGCTTGTGAATACTCTTATGCCGTCTATTTTAGCCGTCGGTGTGTTGGTTCCCTGTCTTATAGCCATAGAACCGAGGTTTGCTGGATCGCCTGAAACACCACTACCTAAAGGACCAAGAGTTACAACCGGTGATCCGGGTTCTGATGCCGGAATTCCTGTATCATAAACG
This sequence comes from uncultured Ignavibacteriaceae bacterium, assembly GCA_964612385.1. Classification (GTDB taxonomy): domain Bacteria; phylum Bacteroidota; class Ignavibacteria; order Ignavibacteriales; family Ignavibacteriaceae; genus JAGUYG01. The sequence goes on along the minus strand of CAZTDB010000073.1, from coordinate 2,426 downwards.
TAGAGAGTAACAAGGTCATCGTTTGCAGCATCAGTATTAAATGAATATTTAAGTACGACCAAATACGTTTGATTAAAGTTCAATACTGTATTATCGTCGGTTCGGTCACCGGAAGATTTTGATAAGCTAAAACTCCATCCGGCTTCATTTGATCTTCCAAATACCCTGGCTCTGAATGTTGTGGAAATTGGATCCGGACCTAAGTGGAAGAAATAATCAGCCGTAGGTAAAGCAGACTCAACATTTAACAGAAATGATACATAAAGATCTTGAGTAGTTGTAACCGGAGTAAATACTCTATGAATGTCACCATCATTTACTCCCGAACCGCCATTACGAAACGATACCGATCCACCAATCGCTGTTGGTAAATATCCAGGATAGGTTAAGCTTGCGGCACTATAAGCCGGACCTTGTGCACCGCTATGTCTTACCCAATTAGAAGTTAAATTAAGAAGATCTCCGTCATCAACAGCGCCGTATTCAAAATTTTCTTCCAATACTAAAGGAGTAGCAGGGCTTAAAGGAATGCTTCCTTCATCTGCACCCATATATGGATAAGTTGCGCTTCGTGCGTCACCGTCAATATCTGTAGTAATTTCTGCCATCGGGGTTCCGGCTAAATCAAAATCGCCCACTGAAGCGCCGGCTAAATGTAAATCGGTACCGGAAACGAAATTAACAGCTTTACTTACTGAGTTGGCATCCTGCAATGTTGCCTGCCATGCTGCCAAATCAGCGTAGGTTGTACCCTGGTAATTCACGAAATTCTGATTGGAGCGGAGAAGATTATAATCCGAGGACAAGACAGAGGTAGCCGGAATCAAGCCTATGGCAGACGAAGCTGTATTGCCTGAATGACTATTTATAATAATATTGTTTTTCAGATCAATATTTACCGGACCCGTCCCGTTCGTATGATTACCAATGGCATGGCTGGTTAGTGTGGAAGCATTATCGTTAATCACAATTGTGTTGTGATAAATTTTAAGATTGCCCATGGGATTAGCTGAACGCAAACCGATTCCATAAGTATATCGCGTTTCATTCGCGGCTCCTACGTTAACCATGTTGTTAACAACACTTATGATATCGGTTTCGCCGCTCCCATTTCCTGCAAAAGCAATACCTATCAGGTATGCACTGGCATGAATTGTTTTTTCAAGGCAGTTAATTGTGTTTTCATGAATGAGCAAAGTGCCCGTATGCCCTGTAATATAAATGCCATGGTTAAAGGCATCTGTAGTTGCGGCTGTAGTTGGTAAAAGGTTTATTGTATTTCCAATTATTTCACTATTAGTTAAATAAATTGTAGTAACACCACGTGTACCACAATAAATTTCATTATTTATAATGCTGAACTGATTTGCTACAGCACCTCCACCCCAGGGGGCTAAGCCGTCACGCCTAACAGGTCGTTCGGGGGTTCCAATTTGGCAGTTTTCTACTCTGAAACCGGTAACACCTCCGAGATCATTAATAACCGCTCCGTATCTGAAATTGGTTTGACCATCGACTATATTTTTAATAATTAGATTTTTCAAAACAACGTTGTCGGCATTTGCATTATTTACAGTAAAAGGAAGATCAACAACAGGAGCAATTTGTTCGGTAGTAACGATAAGATTTCGGCTGCTGCTGCCGTCATTACTTCCATCAAAAGTTACATATCCTTTGTTAAAGCCAATTAAAAACGGACCATTTCCGACAGACGGAGTGGTGGTGTTAACATATAATGTGCAGTTTCTGCCCGCAGCCGGTTTAATAACCACATTATTATCTTCTGATAAATCGGCATTAATGATAAAAGTATTTTCCCTTAACTCATCAGCATCTAATAAGAAGTTGACCGTTCCAACAACTGCGCTTTCATTTAAAGCAGCAACAGCATCATTAAGAGTTGCAAAGCCCTGTGGATTAGCACCTTGCGGGATGTAATAATCGCCCGCTAGTTGAGGTCTCAAATCAACCTTGTATGCGCCGAAACCATTATTAGTTGCAAGTACATACACATTATAAATTAAATCACTAATTTTTTGAACAGATACGTCTCCAAGCCCGCCGGCTGAAGCTGCACCAAGTACAGGAGTTGTAGCAAAACTAACCGCCGCAGTGGGATCCCCGCCAACCACTTTGATAATCTTTGCATTATTTGTACTTGTCAAGAGTTCATTTGCAGCTAAATAATCATCCCCGCCTGATGTTACAAGGTGCCTAATTGCACTGCCGCTTGTTGAGATTGCTGTACTTGGAATTGAACCAACCGAGCTACCATCTGCATTGTATTTCATTGGGTACATTCCATGGGCATTTAAGTAAAAGCTTGCATCAGGAAAAGGAGCAACAGAAGCACTACTAGCCGTATTAGATATTGGAATTACTGTTGGAGTAAAGCTTGCACCATTATCAGCAGTTGTAAATTTTAG
>CAZTDB010000072.1:1688-8689 GCA_964612385.1 uncultured Ignavibacteriaceae bacterium | reverse complement strand
AGTAAACGGCTCAAGCGGAATTGCGGTTGGAATGGCTACTAATATTCCTCCTCATAATCTAAGTGAAGTTATAGACGGTTTGGTTGCGTTAATTAAAAATCCCAATCTTACCTCGGAAAAGCTGATGAAGTATGTAACCGCACCGGATTTTCCTACGGCAGGAATAATTTATGGGTATAGCGGCGTTAAAGATGCTTATACAACCGGACGCGGAAGAATAATAGTTCGCGCAAAAGCAAATATTGAAACGCTTAAGAATAACCGAGAAAACATTGTCGTTACCGAACTTCCTTATCAAGTAAATAAAGCCAATCTGATTGAAAAAATTGCCGACTTGGTACGCGAAGGAAAATTAGACGATATCTCAAATATCCGCGATGAATCCGATAGAGATGGACTTAGAATTGTAATCGAATTAAAAAGAGATGCCCAGCCTGCTATTGTGCTGAATCAATTATTTAAGCACACACAAATGCAGACAACTTTCGGCGTTATCATGTTAGCACTTGTTAACGGTGTCCCGAAAGTGCTTACTCTTAAAGAGGTGATGCATCATTTCATCGAACACCGCATGACGGTACTTGTTCGAAGAACAAAATATGAGCTTGATGCGGCCGAACGCAGAGCGCATATTCTTGAAGGTTATATAATTGCTCTTGATAACATCGATGCAGTTATTGAAACAATAAAAAAATCGCGCGACGTTGAAACCGCTAAGCATAATTTAATGCGCAAATTCAAGCTGACTGAGATTCAGGCGAAAGCAATTTTGGATATGAGACTGCAGCGCCTTACCGGTCTCGAAAGAAAGAAGATAGAAGAAGAATATAAAGACGTAATAAAGCTGATTGAAAAGTTAAAAGGTATTTTAAGCAATGAAGAAAAAAGATATTTTATTATCAAAGAAGAGCTTCTTTCATTAAAAGAAAAATACGGTGATGAAAGACGTACTGAAATCATTTACGATTACGAAGAATTTTCATTAGAAGACATCATTGCCGAAGAAGATGTGGTTGTTACTATATCTCATAGAGGATTCATTAAAAGATTTCCTGTAAGCGGGTACCGAAAACAGGGCAGGGGTGGTAAAGGTGTAACCGGCGCCGGAACCAAAGACGATGATTTTATTGAACACATGTTTATTGCCTCAACTCATCAATACATTCTTTTTTTTACAGACAAGGGAAAATGTTATTGGCTAAAAGTTCACGAAATACCTGAAAGCGGCAGAGCATCAAGGGGAAGATCAATTCTAAATCTTCTTGAGAAAGAAAAAGAAGAAGACATAACCGCATTTGTGAATGTTAAAGAGTTTACCGACAATCAATATCTTATGATGGCTACTCAAAAGGGAACGGTAAAGAAAACGGTTTTATCTGCATACGGCAATGTTCGTAAGGGCGGAATCAATGCTATCAACCTTACCTCAGGCGATAAGCTTATAGCCGTAAAAATGACTGACGGCAGCAGCGATATAGTGCTGGGAACAAGAAACGGCTTTGCCATTAGGTTCAATGAAAAAGATGTTAGGGATATGGGCAGAACGGCTACCGGCGTGAGAGGAATAAAGCTAACAAAAGGAGATATTGTTGTTGATCTGCTTATCATGCGCAGAAATGATAACATTCTTGTCGTAACAGAGAAAGGATTCGGAAAACGATCAGACGTTAACGACTACCGCATAACAAAGCGCGGTGGCAAAGGTGTTATTACAGTAAAGACAACAGATAAAGTCGGAAAGATGATTGCTATGATGGATGTTGTTGACGGCGACGAGCTTGTTATTATCTCCTCTCAAGGCATGGTTATCAGGCAGAGCGTAAAGGCTCTTAGAGTAATGGGAAGAAATACACAAGGCGTGAGAGTAATTCGCTTAAAAGAAGGCGATGAAATAGCAGATATTGCTAAAGTAGTTCCAGAGGAGAACGGCGAGGAGTAGCATTTCTGGTGAGTAAAATTCTTATTTTTGTATAAAAATAATGGAATGGTTATTATGTTGGAAAAAGAAACTAAAATATTTGAGCAAAAGTTGCCCGAATTATTAAAAACTGACCCCGGAAAATTTGTGTTGATAAAAGATGAAGAGATTGTGGGTACATATTCGGCGATGCAGGATGCCCTAAATGCCGGATATCAGAAATTCAGAGATCAACCCTTTTTTGTGAGACAAATTCTCCCGGTACAGCAACCCCTAAATTTTATGAACAACTATTTTTTTGAGTAATAATGCCATCATTTACTTAGCGAATTCCTAATCTGCAGCAAGTGGGGCCTATAATAGAAGTTATATTAACTCCGTCAGTTCCATTCATACAGTCAATGGGAATCAGTCCTTCCTCACTAAATACCAAGAAAATATTAGCTATGATTGATACTGGGGCAACAGGGACGGTGATAAGTAAAGGTATTGCAGCAGATTTGGGAATAAATCCAGTAGGAAACATATTAATCAATACGCCATCGCATACAAATGTAAGCTGTTACCAGTTTGACATTCAGATAGTTTTTCCCAACAATGTAAATATTTCATCAATTGTTGCAACAGAAGCAGCATTACAAGGGCAGCACATAAAACACCTAATAGGACGTGATGTGTTAAGACATGGTGTTTTTATTTATACTGGTTACGATAACTCATTTACCTTGTCTTTTTAAATTTATTGCTATTTGTTAGATGGAGGATATCCATCCGTGTTGCTTCCCCAATCTTTGTTAGGTTTATCGCCCATAATAAATTCTAACGTTCCGCCTTTCATAATCTCATCGTGAAAAATGTAACTCCTCTCAAGCGGCTCATCGTTTAATTTTATAGACTGAACATAAATATTTTTTTCTGAAACGTCCGTTGCAGTAATAACAAATTTTCTTTCTTCATCTATTGCTATTTCCGCCATTTCAAACAAGGGACTACCTATCATGTAAATCCCGTTTGAAGGATTAACAGGATAAAATCCAAGTGCGCTGAAAATATACCATGCCGACATTTGTCCGCAGTCTTCATTGCCGCAAAGACCCTCCGGTGTGTGATTATACAAAGTTCGCAATATTTCATTTACACGTTGCTGTGTTTTCCACGGCTGCCCAACATAATTAAATAAATACGGTATATGATGACCCGGTTCATTGCCGTGTGCATACTGACCTATCAATCCGCTAATATCAGGGGAAACTTTTACTCCTTCAATTACTGAATCAAGCAGAAATAGCAAGTCAAGCTTTTCTATGAATTTCTCTTTGCCTCCGAACAAAGCGATCAATCCCTTAATATCGTGCGGAACAAACCAGGTGTATTGCCATGCATTGCCTTCTGTGTAATCGTCTTTTCTGTGCTCGGCGTAAAGTGCATTAAACGGTTCGCGCCAATTTCCTTCGCTGTCTTTACCCCGCATAAAATTAATATCAGCATCAAAAAGATTTTTATAAAAACCTGCTCTTTCTGAAAAATACTTGTGGTCATCTTCGTTATTTAAATACTTTGCTGTTTGTGCAATACACCAATCGTCAAATACATATTCAAGTGTTTTTGAAACGGATTCATCTTCTTTATCGAAAGGTATGAAACCATATTGTTTATAATGGTTAACTCCGCGGCTGTCTTGCATTGCTGTTTTTTTCATTGCTTCAAATGCTTCTTGAATATCGAAACCGGAAAATCCTTTTAATACAGCATCTGCTATAACCGGAATAGCATGATAGCCAATCATTGTATTTGTTTCGTTTCCCCACAGCTCCCAATCGGGCAGCAATCCATACTCTCTGTAAAACGAAAGCATTGAATTAATAAAATCGTTAACCCTTTCTTGAAGAATAATAGTTGTAAGCGGATGCCATGCTCTAAAAGTATCCCATAAAGATAAAACAGTATATTTATCGTATCCCTCTGCTTTATAGATTTTCTTATCTGCGCCCCTATAAAAGCCATTTACATCGGAGAATAGTGTTGGAGTCAGCATTGCATGATACATCGCCGTATAAAAAACAGTTTTCAAGTTTTCATCATCGGTTTGAATTATAATTTTACTTAAGTGGTTTTCCCATTCATCTTCCGCATTAGATCTAATTTCATCAAAGCTCAGCAGCCCGGCTTCTGTTTCAAAATCAATTTTTGCACTCTCGATGCTTACGGGAGAAATGTCAACTTTCACAATTAAATTCTCAGATGTATTGAACTGAAAGATTCCTTTCACTTTTTTATGATTCACTTCTGATGCGTTAGTTAAAATTGTATCGGCAGATATGAGCGAATAATCGTCAAACATTTCAGAGAATTTAGCATAAAAATAAACTCTTTGGTCTTTTGCCCAGCCGGTGGAATAACGATATCCTGCAATAGTTGATTTGTCTATGATTTTTATGTATCCCTCTGTTGGGCTGTCCCAATTTTTACTGTATCCTAAGTCTACCACAATTGCAGAACTCATATTTTTAGGAAATGTATACCTGTGAATTCCTGTTCTTCTAGTAGCAGTAAGTTCTGCTTTAATGTTGTAATCATTGAGCAGTACAGAATAATAACCAGGCGAGGCTGACTCGTTTTTATGATTAAAGCGAGATTGGAATTTAGAAGCAGCAAGATCTTTGGGAGTTACTTCTTCAGGTAGTGCAATCGGCATAAATAAAATATCGCATAAATCACCGATACCGGTTCCGCTTAAGTGTGTATGGCTAAACCCTGCAATGATGCTGTCCGAGTAATGATAACCCGAAGACCAATCCCATCCGGCGGTGGGATTATCGGGGCTAAGCTGAACCAATCCAAACGGCACGACTGCACCCGGATAGGTATGTCCATGTCCGCCAGTACCAATGAATGGATTTACAAATCCAATTAATTTTGATTTATTCTGACTTAACAACAGCGTGGGCAAGCAGATAAAAAGTATTACTATAACATATAAAGATCTAAACCGTTTCATCTCTCAGCCTTTCAATAAATGGGGATGCTCGTTATAAATTTTTATTATAAGCTCTCCGAATAATGTATTAGCCCAGGCAAACCATTCTCTTGTAAAGTTATTTGAGTCGTCTTTGTCGAAAGCTTCGTGCATAAAACCTGTACCCGCATGAGTTTGCTTAAGCATTTGAAGGCACATTTTAATTTCGTTTTGATCTGTGCTTGTTAATGCACGCATTATAATCGAGAGATGCCAAATTTTTCCGAAGCCTGCATGTGGTCCGCCAATTCCCTCACCTGCACTACCCTTAAAGAAGTAAGGATTGTTCTCACTAAATAAAAATCTGCGGGTATTTTGATAAACCGGATCGACTATTGAACAGCATCCAAGATAAGGTAAAGACAGCAAGCTGGGAATGTTTGCATCGTCCATAAATAACTTATTGCCGTAACCGTCAACTTCATAAGGGTAAATTTTACCGTAATGTAAATGCTCAGCCTCTGCATATTCTTTTAATGCTGTTTCAACTTCGGAAGCTAGCAAGATACATTCATCGGCAAGCTCCGCATCTCTAACAAGCACAGCTAACATTTCCGCTAATTGCTTCAGAGACACAACAGCAAAATGGTTTGATGGAACAAGGAAAAGAAAAATTGTTGCATCATCTGATGGACGAAAAGTTGAGCAGATTAAACCAACCGGCTTGATAGGATTTCCATAGCCGCTTCCTGCAACAGTGTCTGTCTGCCATCCGGTTACACGCATGAAAGAATAAGGGCCTTTGCTTTCTTTTCTTTGTTGTTCTTTAAATGTTTTAACTACCAGCCTCATTGCATCATGCCAGTCTTTGTTGAAGCATGATTCATCACCGGTAGTTTTCCAATAGTTGTATGCAAGTCTTATCGGATAACACAGCGAATCAACTTCCCATTTTCTTTCATGCAATTCAGGTTTCATTTCAGTTAGATCTTTTTCCCATTGGCTGCCGGCAGGACCATCATTGAAAGCGTTTGCATAAGGGTCAATCAATATACATTTGCTTTGGCGGTTTATAACCCCTGCCAGCAAGTCTTTTAATTTTTTATCGGAATTAGCCAAAGGAAGATAAGGTGTAACCTGTACGGTTGAATCTCTAAACCACATTGCATGAATGTCTCCTGTGATGACGAAAGTATCAGGTCTGCCGTTAATTATTTTAAAATCAACGGTTGTATCGAGAGTATTTGGAAAACAATTTTCGAACATCCAGGCAAGCTCTTCGTCACTAATGTGTTTTTTAACTTCCGATATTTTAGCTTCAACCGCTTCGCTGATGAATTTTCTTTTACTCAGCGGAGGACGTTTAGAAACAAACTCATTCCGGATTATTCCCGATACAATATTAAAATCGCTTAACGAAATAACTGCCAGAGCTAAGCTGCCTGATTTAATAAATTCCCTTCGTGATTGCATTAAAAATCCAATTTAATTTCTCGCTGAAATACAAATGTAGGTTTTCTAATTTTCGAAATACTCGATAGAATAATCAGCCTCCAAATAAAAACATTTTGAAGAATAGCAGCATGGGTTATTCTTTACGGAACGCGATCTTGCCGCTTATGATTGTTGCAATGATAGAATAATCATTATCAAAAATAATTATATCTGCATCTTTACCTGGATCGAGGGAGCCTTTCTTATCATAAATGTTTAACAGCTTTGCCGGATTTTTACTTGCGGCATTTATAGCTTCTTCAAAAGAACAGCCGGTAAAGTCACGAAACTTTAATACAATATCTGCAAGGCTCATCGTTGAACCAATTAAAGTTCCATCAAAATATCTTGCCGCCCCGTTTTTTGATTCATATTCTTTTCCATTATACGTGTAACGCCCGTCCGGCAGTCCTATTCCGTGCATACCGTCGGTAATAAGAACGCATCTACCGGCACCAAGTGTTTTATAAATTAGCTTAACAATAGCCGGATGCAAATGATGTCCGTCACTGATAATTTGTGCTGTAATTTTATCATGTTCAAATATTGCGGTTAACGGACCCGGTATGCGATGGTGCAGCGGCGGCATTGCATTAAAGATATGAGTAACATGGTTTATTCCTGCTTCAAATC
>CAZTDB010000072.1:0-1678 GCA_964612385.1 uncultured Ignavibacteriaceae bacterium | reverse complement strand
ATGTAGCATCTGAATGTGCGAATGAAGCAATCACATTGTTCTTTACAAGCGCCCTGATAATTTCAAGATTGCCAGGCAGTTCCGGTGCGATAGTCATCATTCTAAGAGTATCTGAAGTAAGTTCTAAAATTTCATCCAAAGCCTTTTGGGAAGGAGGATATATTCCCGATTCGGATAGTCCTCCCTTCTTATTAATATTTACGAAAGGACCTTCGATATGAAATCCGAAAAGCTGCGCACCGCCAAGGTCTTTGCCAACATGCTCTCTTGCAAATGTCAAATGCTTATTATTGTTGAGCGGCTGCACAACCGTTGTTCCAAGAAAAAGAGTAGTGCCAACGCGTGCAAGTGTTTTGGATATTGCTTGCAGAGCATCGAATGTTCCGTCTAAAATATCAGCACCGCCTGCTCCTTGAATGTGCACATCAATTAATCCGGGCGATGCAATCCTTCCGCCAGCATCAATCGAATTACCAACGACGGGTTTAAATCCAGATGAGGTAATCTCTTTAATCTTTCTGTCTTCAATAAATATATCAAATAATTTCTTATCGTCTTCAGAGCTGTAAAGTTTACAATTTTTAATTACAAAAGTTTTTTGCATAGAGTCGTTATTTTTTTACTAAGAAACAATTTAGCAATTCAACAATTAAGCAATAAATGTAAAAGTTATTCCGAAGGACTTTTCATATTTTCAAGCCCATATTCTTCAATCAAATCCTTGTAGGTTATAAGCCTGATATTTTCTGACTTCAAAAGAGCCTGGATTCGTTCGGATGTTAAAGCGCTTAGCTCAGCCTGCCGATGTTTGCTCATAAATTTTAAGCCGAATGGATTAAGATCGTACATTGCCTGCAGCTCGGGATGATCTTTACCGATATGACACACAAGTAAATTTGGTCTTTCGCTACTTAAATCTGTTGAAATTATTTTAAATAAGCTGTCTTCTTTACTCTCAATAGGAACGCTGTAAACATTCTTTGCATAGATCTCATTAAAGTATCGTGAAATGCCAAGCTTATATTCGGCGGCTAATTTTTCTAATATTGCGCGGTATTCCGGCTTATCTACCGCAGCACCCATGTGGTGATCAACGTAATCTATTTTTAATCCGGATTTTAAAGCTCTTTCAATCTGTGCGCGAAGCTCCTTTTCCATTTCGGTTAGATTAGGATTATTTTCATTTAATGCTGCTCTTGATGGAAAGAAATAACCATCGCTGTCAACTAATGACGGAACGGCTTCTCTGCCTGTAATCGGTCCCCATCTATAATTTTCCCACTCGGCGTTTAATGTGAGATGAATGCCAACGGACACCTGCGGATTTTCTTTCAAAATCTGAACGGCTTCAATGTACCACGGGCAAACAAACATCACTGAAGCCGAAAAAGGGATGCCGGTTTTAGCTAAATCTGAAAAGGCAGAATTAACTGCATGCGACATTCCCATATCGTCACATCTTATGAGAAGATCAATTTTGCTTTGCCCGCTTAAAGAAGAAATAACGGTAAAAAGAAGTATGATGATTAATATTCTTTTCATTTTATAGTCCCCGTTCAATTGTTAAATAATCATTTAAAAATAATACATTCTTATAGATGAAGCTTAATATGAATTCTGCTTAAAAGCGCTGTAACAGCAAGCATAATTAATGAGAAGATAATTGAGCGAAATATTC
>CAZTDB010000071.1:0-8749 GCA_964612385.1 uncultured Ignavibacteriaceae bacterium | reverse complement strand
GCTTTTATCACCTCTTTTTCATTTTCCGATAAAGTTCTCTTCGAATAAATCTCACCTTTGCGTTTTGCGTGTATATCATCTTCGATATCCATATTTCCGTTTTTTGTTAGAAGAAAAAAATGTTCGGCTTGTTCCCTATCTCCCAAAATTTCGTACGATATTCCTAATCGTAGTGCAGCAATTCCGGTATATTCTTCATCGTTTGTAACTCCTAAAAATTTTTGATAGTAAACAATAGCCGAATCAAACTGATTTCTTTTAAAAAATATTTCGCCGATTAAAAAATTGGAGAAAGCAGATATTTGTTTGAACTTTGGTTCGTCGGAAACAATTATTTTGCGAAGAATTTTTTCAGCCTTATCCAAATTTCTCATCTTAATTTTTAGTACGCCTAATGAGTAATTAAAGAGAAGATTATTTTGATAATGCCTTACGAGCTTTTCTATGTAATCCGAAGCCGAATCATAATCGGCTAAGTACTCGGAAAGAATTTGAGAAAGATAATATTGCGCCTCAACTTTTGTAATCGCTCCCTTTTCTGCTGCTAATTTAATGAACTCAAGCGCTTTATCTTTATCGCCGGTTATGCCTGCCAAGCTGAGTGCCCATCTAAAACCGGCGGGAATTTGACCAAAAGCAAAATTATACAATCCTAATCCTAAATAAGCATCGTTGTTATTTGGATTTAACTCAATAGTTTCGGATAAATACGATTCTGATTTTTTGCTTGCCCAGGCAGCATCAAGAAAATTACCGGCTTTAGCGAAAGCAATTGCACGGTAAGTGTAATTTATCCCGATAGTGTAAAGCAGCCGATCGTTTTTTGAATTGTTATTCAGAAGTTTTAATGATAGGTCTAATGCCTGATCAGAATATCTTACGAATGAAGTGTAATCATCTTTGCTTTTATTGCTTAAGTAGTACCATAGGTAAATACTTGAAAGATACATGTAACCTTCGGGGAGTTCGGGATTCTGCTCCATCATCGATTTGAAGACTTCTTCCGCTTTTTCCCACTCAAAGTTGTAGCAATATTCCAATCCTTTCTTAATGTTTCTTTGTGCTTCACTTTTCGCAGGAAAGATGTTAGAAGGAAAGAGAATGCATAACATAAGTATTACAACGACAGAACTGAGAAAAAATTTATTGGGCATTTTTCAATTCAATTTTTTTTGCGGAATATTTTAATGAGGCTTTAACAAATTCTCTAAAAAGAGGGTGAGCATTTGTTGCGCGTGATTTTAATTCAGGATGAAATTGACAGCCTAAGAACCAAGGATGATCCGGAAGCTCGATGATTTCTATTAATTCTCTATCAGGTGAAAGCCCGCTAAAAACCATTCCGTTTTCAGAGAGGCGGGTTCGGAATTTATTATTAACCTCGTATCTATGTCGGTGCCTTTCAGATATGAATCCTGTTTTGTAAGCCTGTTCTGCTTTTGTCCCCTTTTCAATAATACATGGATATGCACCCAGCCTCATAGTTGCACCCATGTTCTTAACATTTTTTTGTTCAGGCATTAAATCGATAACGCTGAATCTATTCGACTTAAATTCTGAACTGTTAGCTTGAGATATACCGCATACATGGCGTGCAAATTCAATTACCGCACACTGAAGACCGAGGCATATTCCGAAAAAAGGTATCTTATTTTCCCTCGCAAATTTTACCGCCCGAATCTTACCCTCGATACCTCGTTCACCAAATCCGCCCGGAATTAATAGCCCGCTAATACCATTGAAGAACAGTTCAGGGTCTCCCGTTTCCAGTTCCTCGGCTCTTATCTGCCGAACAATTACTTTCGAATCATTTTCTGCACCGGCATGGATGAAAGCCTCCATAATACTTTTGTATGCATCCATGTGTTCAACGTATTTCCCGCATAATGCAATCTCTACTTTTTCTGCAGGATTTTTCACTTTACTCACAAAATTATCCCATTCCTCCAGCTTAATCTTACGCTCGGGAATGTGCAGCCTATCTATTACGATTTGGTCCATCTTTTCTTTAAAAAGAACTAAAGGCACTTCATAGATTGAGGTACAGTCATAGGCTGAAATAACCGATTTTGTATCAACATTACAGAAGAGTGCTATTTTATCGCGAATTTCTTTGGCTAATTTTTTTTCAGAACGGCATATCAGCAAATCGGGCTGGATGCCTAACTCCAAAAGATTTTTTACACTGTGCTGGGTAGGTTTTGTTTTAACTTCTCCGGCAGCCGGGATATACGGCACGAGTGTTACATGAATATTGATTGTATTTTTCTTTCCGAACTGGAGCATTAATTGTCTCATTGCTTCAATAAACGGAAGGCTCTCAATATCACCGACAGTTCCGCCAATTTCCGTAATGATAATATCGTATTCACCTAACTCGCTTAGTTTAGTCATTCGGTATTTAATTTCATCGGTAATGTGCGGAATGACTTGAACTGTAGCGCCTAAATAGTCGCCGCGTCTTTCTTTAGTAATTACCTCATGATAGACTTGCCCGGTAGTGGTATTGTTTGCTTTTGTCATGTTCACATCTAAGAAGCGTTCATAATGTCCTAAGTCAAGGTCTGTTTCTGCTCCGTCGTCGGTAACATAAACTTCGCCATGCTGAAAAGGATTCATTGTACCGGGGTCAACGTTTATATAGGGATCAAACTTTTGGATGGTTACTTTATAGCCGCGCTGTTTCAGTAGCAAGCCAAGCGAAGAGGCAGTGATTCCTTTACCCAATGATGATACAACACCGCCCGTTACGAAGATATACTTGACTTTTTTTCTCGAAGCCATTTTATACTTTTTTGTGTGCAAATATAGAGTTTATGCACTCTAAAAACAATTTGATGCTCACCTAAAAACTGTAATATTGGATAAAAATTTTAAACTAAGAAAAATTTTCTTTCATCGATGATGAAAATATTTTAAAGTATAAATTGCCGGAATTACTATTCCGGTTTATTCAATATAGTTTAAACCGCTGATTATCTATTCTTGTTCAATCCTCCATAATTGTGAGTGTTTTAAATGTACATGCGGTTTTTCACGCTATAGATAACTTAAATAGTTTTTTATGAATTTATTTCCTTACGGTCTCTTTAATCCATTCGGTTGTAACTGATTTTGGTCTGAGCAGCGGTGTCATCATTCCCCTATTTATTACCGCTTGCGCCGATAGTCCTAAACTTCTTGATACGGCAAACATAACGGTGTAGTATGAATACTCAGTTAGCCCATAGTGGTATAATAAAGCCCCCGAAGCAGCATCTACATTTGGCCATGGATTTTTAATTTTTTTTATTTTTTTCAATTCACCAGGGACAACATCGTAAAACCTTGCCACTGTTAAAAATACCGGATCGTCCGGGAAGTGGCTTTTGCCAAAGTTTAAAAAGGCTTCAAAGCGCGGGTCGGTTATTCTTAAAACTGCATGACCGTAACCCGGAATCACTTTCCCGGCATTTAAAGTTTCCCAAACAAGCTCTTTAATCTGCTCAACATTCGGTGCCCCGCCATAGCGCTCGATTATTTCCATAATCCATTTTAAACTTTCTTGATTAGCCAAACCGTGGAGAGGACCCGCAAGACCATTAAAACCGCCGGAAAGAGAATAGTATAAATCCGATAGAGCGGAATTAATTGTTTGAGTAGTAAGCGCACTTACATTTCCGCCTTCGTGGTCGCAATGCGCTACTAAATAAAGTCTCATCAGTTCATAAAAATTGGGATCGTGGTTCTGTAATCCAAGCGTGTGAACATAGTCGCCGGTTAAATCCATTTCATAAATAGGCTGTATAATTTGACCTTTATTGAATCTAATCCGGTAAACACCCGAAGCAATTGCCGGCAGCTTTGCAATTATATTTAGTGCATCTTCTAAGGTAGGTTTCCATTGCTCTTCTTTTTTCAAGCCCTTTTCATATTCTGCTGCAAAGACTGATTCCTTTTGCATTACTAAAATAGCAGTATTGAACATTGCCATTGGATGGGAATATTTAGGCATCATTTCAATCACTTTCCAGACATAATCCGGAACCTGCTTTCTTTTTCTCAATTCGGATTTTAACTCCTCCAATTCTTCATCAGAAGGCAGCTCTCCGGTAAGCAGCAGGAAGAAAATTTCTTCAGGTGAAAGATGAATTACTTCTTTAAGGCGTCTGCCTCGAATTATTAATCCTTCTTCCTGCGGTACTCTTGAAGTATCGCAGATTAAGGCTCTTACGCCGCGCATACCGCCGTATGCCTGACTCACAGTTACTTCCGAAATTACTGTAGAACCATTCTTTTCGGTTAAATTTTTTGCCTCGTAGCGCCATTCTTTAAATTTATACGTTAATTTTTCTACAAGTTTCGACATTAAAGAATCCTTTATTGATAGAGTTTAGGAATGCTGAATTATGATACAAAAGTTATCCTTTTTTCATCAGCAATTCAATAAAAACAATAGATGAAATGAAAAAGTTTTTTGAATATTTTACAGTTTGATAGTTTGCCGCCTTGAAAAAGGCGTTACTGCTAAATCATCTCAGATTTTATTATAATAATTTTATTCAAATGTTTTAATTTTTTTTCTAATTAGATAGAAATTGATTTATATTCTTTATAGATTTAAATAAATTATCTGCAAAGAGGTAGTTATGAAAGACTCGATCAAAGTTTCTATCGTGCTGCCCGTTACTGCCAAACGACTTTTTGAAGCCTGGTTAGACAGTAAAGAGCATTCTAAATTCAGCGGCGGAAAAGCCAAAATAAATCCACATCCTGGTGAAGGATACTCTGCTTGGGATGGTTACATTTCAGGCAAAACGCTTCAGCTTCAACCTTACGGAAGAATCGTACAGTCATGGCGAACGACCGATTTCAAACCGACGGATAAGGATTCAATTTTAGAAGTACTTTTAGAAAAGGTTGACAAGGGCACAAGGATGACCATTCTACACACAGAAATTCCAAATGGTAAGGGAAAAGAATATGAAGAGGGATGGATAAAATATTATTTTGAGCCGATGAAGAAATATTTTACTAATGATAAAGTATAAACAGTTGTACTTCAAAAATTCTATTGGATTAGTCTAAATAATCTTGACCACCACCATAGTCATGTCGTCGTGCTGATACGCCCTTCCGATAAACTGCTTTATATCCGAGACTAAATTCTTGAGTATTATTTCAGCAGAAAATTGCGCGTTAGAATTAATTGCTGAAGCTAATCTTTCACCTCCATATTCATCGCCGGATTTATTAACCGCTTCCGTAAATCCATCAGTATAAAATACCAATGTGTCATCCGGATTTAATTTGATTTTAACTTCACGGATAATTTGGTTGAAAAGTTCTCCCGACTCCAATCCAAGAGCCAAACCAGCCGGCATTACGAATTCAATTTTGGACAATCCACTGCTTCGCACAATAACGGGATTGTGTCCTGCTCTTGCTATAGTACATGTTTTTTCTATAGTATCAAACACCGCATAAATCATGCTGATGAAGGTTCCTCTATCTACATTTTCGTAGAAGAGTTCATTCATTTTGGCTAAAACCTGCGCCGGTGAATCTGATGCTTTTACGAGTGCATGTAAAAATCCTTTAGTAAGTGTCATATAGAATGCTGCTTGTGTGCCTTTACCGGATACGTCACCTATAATTAATCCGAAGCGCTGATCGTTTAATTTGATAAAATCATAATAATCACCTCCCACCTCAGCAGCCGGAATGCAGCACGACGCAATTTGTAAGCCGTTAAATTGCGGATCTTTTTGTGGTAAAAAGCTCATTTGCACTTCACGGGCAATTTCAAGTTCGCGATGCATTCTCTCCCTTTCGCTGATATGCTTTGCAAATACGGGAGTGATTGAATCATAGTCCGAAATTTTATCTTTAGTAAAGATTGATATTCCGTATACAAAAAAGATCAATAGAAACAGCGTACTTAAAAAATAGCCTGAGTATAGATAGGCAGCATTGTCTGCTGTTAAGAAGCTGAAACCAAAACTCCATAGATAAAATACCAAAACAGCTATAATGGCAGAAAGAATATCCGTTCTTAATAAAACGATCACGACAAGCATCCCAAACAGCGATTCGATTATAAAACTCATTTCAGTGGGTTTAATTTCACCACCGGACAAAATGCCCCATACGATTCCGCCAATTACTACAAATGCCCAGTCTCTACTTATTCTTTTTCGAAGCCATGCAAATACAAATAAAAGCACTACAACAAGAAGGAAAAATTTCTTAAAGAACACCATGATTGTTAGAGCTGCTGCGGGATTAGTAAGCGTGAAGAATTTGTAATATTCTGAATTACCATAAATGATAGTAACCGGAGAAATAGCTGCAAAAAGTTTCATAATAATAAGCCACAATGCAAGCAGCAGCAAGCCAGATGAAACATCTTGAAGAATTGAATGAGATAATTTAGAATTGACTATATGACCGTTATAAAGCAGATCGATAGTAATAAATTTTTCTTTCCAGGTATCACGGCTCATCGATTCGCTTACTGCCCATACTAAAACTGTTATTCCTCCTAATGCTAATGCTCCAAGCACCATCGGAATTATAATTTCCCATTCCCTAATAGAAGTTATTTCAAAAAAATAATAACCAACAAATGCTAATGAATATAAAATTCCTGCTGCTAATGCAATTTTAAATCCTATCTCATAAGCTCTTATTCTTCTGATTGCTGTCATTATAATTCCAACAGCTATCAGAATTACCGCAATTATTCCGCTAAACATTTCATAATAGTTAGACTCCTTAACTGAATATTTATCATCGGCTTTTTCAGTAAGCTCATATTCTGAAATATTATTTCCGAGCAGTGCAACTTTGAGCGTTTGTTGGTTTTTTGTTACCTGCGATATAGCCTGCCATGTAAAAACTCTTTCTAATCCGCCTTTTTTAGGAGTACTTTCTGCGGAGATAAATTCGAACTCCGCTTCATATTCGCTATAAGCTTTTTGCACTTTATCCTGTGCTTCCATTAAAGATTTACGGAAGTGTACGAGCGGTGATAATTCCCCTAAAAAATTTTCTGCGGTTACCTTCGCTTCAGCTTCTTCAATAGTTTCATAGGTTAAGGAATCGGGAAACTCTCGTTTAAACTGGACTAAATTTCCCTTCAAATCAAATTTCATCTCAACTATTGAAGGGCTTTTCTTCTCACGGTTTTGTCTTTCTCCCCCACCGACCATAATTTCAACTTGCTCAGGTTTTTTCCACGATATTTGCCAAAAGTAAGCGGAAGTCATATCTCGAAGCAGTTCATTTGCATGGCTTAAACCATGCTCACTCTGCAACTGTCGAAGTAGTTGAGAATTAACGTTTATGTCTTCGGTAACAATTTTTTTTGGTAAATCGATGTTTAGTCGATTTAAAATGCTATCGCCGCGAGCGACAATTGTTTTAACGTCATTATTAAATTTAATTCCGCCAAAGGGATGAACATCTGTATAGAGCAAATAAATTATGACGGCAGCAGCGATAGTAATCGAAAGATATAAAACAAGAAATTTTACTTTTTCCATACCCTGACTTATGAGGTTTTTAAAATTGATGCTCAAATTAGTTTTTAGCAGGTTTACCTACAAGTTTCTTTATACGGTTTACCAGGTAATTATTAAATCTCTCAGTGTTGTCCAAAATATTTTTAAACTTGAAAATAAATTTAGAATTCAATTAAAATTTTAATTATTGCCCTTATCTTGTAAATGAAATCCTATTTCGTCCTTACTTGTCTGCTGCCAGGCAGGCAGGCAGGTAGGGACAACATAAGAGTGATTGTATTTAAGGTGCTCATAAAAAGTTATAATTGTTTTCAATTTCTGAACTTATTTTTAAATCTACAATCATTTTGGACAGCAATGAAATTCTTAGGTGATTTCTGTAATCAAAGCAAGAGAGAACTGACTTGATGTTATATATTATTTTACTTACATAGCATTAAAGAATTTCACACAAATAAATTTGAATAAGAACTTTAAAATATTACTGTTTACTTCTCTTTTATTTCTCAGCACTTCTTACGCTGAAACATTGGCAGTTAGTGATACTTCATCGAGCCTTGCATTTAAGAAGAATAGACCTTCAAAAACGCATCCTATATTTTATCAACCTGACTTATCATATCAGATATGGCATCAATTATCGCTCCTTCGGGAAGCAAACAACGGCGATGCTTTTGCCCAGCATGAGCTTGGAATACGATATTTACTCGGAGAGGGCTTTCCTCATGATACAATATCAGGTGCTTATTGGATTCAAAAAGCAGCTTTACAGAATTTAACTCCGGCTTGTTATAACTACGGCATTCTGCTTATGAACGGCTGGGGAGTTCCATGGAATCCTTTCGAAGCATATCAGTTTTTCTTAAAAGCCGCAAACGATAAGATGCCTGCGGCACAATATATTATCGGAATTTTTCATACAGATAATTTAATTGTAAGAAAAGATTTAACACAAGCATATTTATGGCTGCAAAAATCTTTTTCAAACGGATATGAAGCCGCTTCCGATGTATTAAATCAATTAGAAAGCAAAGTGAAAATTAATCCGGCTGATACTATTAAACATCTCTCATTCGCGGAACCAGATAGATAGTTTAACGCAGCAGATAATTCTATCGGCTCAGCATTAGGTTTAGTGTACATCGATTTCGAAAGCATTAGCGATTCAACTATAAAAATTTCGGAAGCAATGTTATTAGATGATTTGTACCGCCTCGGCAGCGATACATTAGCAAGTGCATTAG
>CAZTDB010000070.1:0-8816 GCA_964612385.1 uncultured Ignavibacteriaceae bacterium | reverse complement strand
AAAAAATTTTGACATGTATTCGAAATTAAATGAGTCTTCTCTAAAAAGGTATTTTGATTAAGGAAATGTTTAGATTATTAAAAATATTCGAAACCAAAATTTTCAAGTGAGACCCTTCTTAGATACACCTCATAAATGAAAAGGGTAACTTTTAGCAGCTACCCTTTTCAAAAGCTGACTATGCACTTTTGCTTAGTTCACTTTAATTGATATCTCTCGCGGTTTAGCTTCCTCTGATTTAGGAACGTTTACAATAAGCTGACCGTTCTTGAATTCGGCTTCGATTTTATCTTCACGAATTTTTTGCGGAAGTGTAAATGATCTATAGAATTTTCCATAAACTCTTTCTACTCTATGATATTTTGAATTTTCAGATTCGCTTTCTTGCCTCCGTTCTCCACTAATATTTAGTTTACCATCTGAGTATGAGATTTTTATATCATCCTTTGAAACTCCAGGAACATCCAATTTTAATTTGAAATGATCATTATCTTCACAGATGTCAGCTAATGGCATCCATACCGCATTTTCTAATTCAGATGTAGTCTCATCTGTGTCAAACCTTCCGCGGAAAACATTGAAGAGGCGGTTGAATTCTCGCTCAACATCTAAAAGATCTCTCATCGGATTGAATTTTACTAGTGTCATAACTTATCACTCCTTTCTTTAAATTTATTTTTAGAGTTTCGGACAGCTATATATCTGCCCGGAAATATTAGAACTTCATTTTGTTTTAATTGCAATTTCCTTTGGTTTAGCTTCCTCAGTCTTAGGCGCTGTAATAGTAAGCTGACCATCCTTGAACACGGCTTCGATCTTATCTTCTTTCACCTTTGGAAGATTAAATGATCTATAAAAACGTCCGTAAGCTCTCTCAATTCTGTGGTATGTTGAGCCCTTCTCTTCTTTCTCTTGTTTTCTTTCACCGCTGATGCTCAGCCTTCCATCTGAATAGGAAATATTAACATCATCTTTATTAACACCGGGTAAATCCACCTTGATGATATAATTGTTGTCGGTCTCGGCTATATCTGTCAATGGCATCCAGACAGCATTCTCATAACCATTATCTTTACTTTCGCTTTCGGAGAAACCAAGCCTGTTGCTTAATGATTTAAATAGCCGGTTAAATTCACGCTCTAGGTTCAGAAATTCTCTTGTAGGATTCCATCTTACTAATGACATATTACATACCTCCTTTCATTATAATCTATTCATGTTGAAGTTAATTAATCATGACTAATACGACAATGGCAACTTGAATGCCAATTAGAAAATATTATCATAAATCATTGTAATACAAGTAGTTATGGGATTTGGCAAGATAAGTTTTATCCCTTGTCAATTTGTCCGCGAACATGACGACTTAAATGCCCGCAATGTATCAATTGTCAAAACTACTGTCATTTTGTTTAAGAGAGATATTTTGATTTACCTCTGCTTAATTAGTAAGTTGTAAATTTGTGGTGTCATTATCAATCAATTGTTAATACTGATTTTATTATTTATTTTTGCGTCCTCAAATTTTGATCAAGTATGAAAATTACCCCAACAGAAGATACAATAGCCGCAGTTGCTACCCCTGCTGGATTTGGTTCGATTTCGGTAATTCGCTTAAGCGGACGTGATGCATTTGAAAAGACTGATTTAGTCTTCGTCGGTAAAGAGTGTATTTCTCGAGCTAGTACACATACTATTCATTACGGAAAAATCATCGATGAGTTTGGTGATATAATTGATGATGTATTGGTCTCCGTTTTCAATGCTCCAAATTCATACACAGGAGAAAATGTAGTAGAAATATCCACTCATGGAAATCCATACATATTAAAGAGAATATTGGAATTATTTCTCAAACACAATGTTCGCTTAGCTGAGCCGGGAGAATTTACCAAGAGAGCGTTTCTTAACGGGAAATTGGATCTTGCCCAGGCTGAAGCTGTTGCCGATATCATAATGGCTCGAACAGAAGCTTCGTTAAAAGGTGCTCGTAATCAACTCGATGGTTTGCTTTCACAAAAAGTCAGCTCTCTGAGGGATATGCTGATAAATACCTCCTCATTCGTTGAGCTTGAATTAGATTTTGCTGAAGAGGGTATTGAACTGATAAGCTACAATGAGCTTTCAAAAAAAGTTAGAACCATAGTAACGGAAATTGATGAACTGCTTAAGACATATTCATTTGGAAGAGTTATACGAGATGGGGTAAATGTTGCATTAGTCGGGTTGCCCAATGTGGGAAAATCATCGATCCTAAATTATATTCTCAAAGAATCTCGTGCCATAGTGAGCGAAATCCCCGGAACTACGAGGGACATCATAAGAGAAGAAGTTTCAATTGATGGGATTTTATTCAGACTGTTTGACACTGCGGGCATTAGGGTATCCGAGGATGCAATTGAGAAGGTTGGGGTGCTTCGCAGCAGAGAAGCAGTTAGATCAGCAGATATTGTTATGCTTATTGCTGATGTCGAGCAGGGAATGTCAAGAGAATTACTAAATGAGTTAATAATCCTTTCATCTGAGGATAAAATCATTCGTGTTATGAATAAAATTGATTTACCTCATGAGAACAGTAATGATTATGATGTCCAAATTTCAGCATTGACTGGTGAGGGTATGGATAACTTATTAAATCATTTGAAAGAGAAAGCGTTAGGCAATTCAATTTATACTGAAAAAAGTGCTTTAATTACTAATGCACGGCATTATAATTCGTTGAAAAAGGCTAAAGAGAATTTGTTAGCCGCTGAAGAATCAATTAGTAATCAAATGAGCGGTGAATTTATTGCAGTAGACTTGAGAAATGCAATAGACAGCATGGGAGAAATCATTGGTGAAGTAACAACCGATGACGTGCTAAATAATATCTTTATGAAATTTTGTATAGGAAAATAAGGCGTTTCACGTGAAATTAAAACAGACTTATGTGGTGAGAGCGAAATCACATCACCGGTTTCACGTGAAACTGAAATACTAAAATGAATAGAAAATTCGATATCATTGTCGTTGGAGGCGGACATGCCGGAATTGAGGCGGCTGCCGCTGCAGCAAATATGGGGCTTTCTGTCGGTATGATTACGATGGATAAGCAGGCAATGGGAAGAATGTCATGCAATCCAGCAATAGGAGGAACCGCAAAAGGACACTTGGTAAGAGAGATCGATGCCATGGGTGGAATGATGGGAAGGATTGCCGACCGAACTGGAATTCAATTCAGAATGTTGAATACTTCTAAAGGTCCGGCAGTATGGTCACCGCGCTGTCAGTCAGACAGAAAATTATATTCCGAAGAAGCATTGCGAGTAATAGAATCGAAAAGCCAAATTTCAATAATTGAAGATAGTGTTGTTGAGATCATTACAGCCGGTGGTAAAATTGAAGGAGTTAAAACTAATTTATTCGGTGATATATCTTGCAAATCACTCATACTTTCCGCCGGTACGTTTTTGAATGGTTTAATGCACACAGGTTTAAATTCAACTAAAGGGGGAAGATTTGGCGAAAAACCAGCGGTCGGAATAACTGAATCTTTGGTGAAGCTGGGATTCCAAACCAGCAGATTGAAAACAGGAACTCCGCCGCGTCTGGCAAAAAATTCTATCAATTGGGATGTTTTAGAAGAGCAGCCGGGAGATGAAAATCCTCAGCCCTTTTCACATTATACCGATAAAGTTAAATTTCCATTTCTGCCGCAGGTAAGCTGCTATATCACACATACAAATGAATCAGTGCACAAAATTCTTGAGAAGGGTTTTGAGCGTTCACCGATGTTTACTGGTTTAATAAAAGGAGTCGGTCCACGGTATTGTCCTTCAATTGAAGATAAGATCGTTAGATTTGCCGATAAAAAGCAGCACCAATTGTTCCTAGAACCGGAAGGATTGGATAGCGATTTAATTTATCTTAACGGCTTCTCATCTTCATTGCCTGCTGAGATTCAATTGGAAGCTATTCATAAAATAAAAGGACTTGAAGAAGCGGAAATGGTACGACCAGGGTACGCCGTTGAATATGATTTCTTTCCACCGCAACAGGTAGATATAACACTTGAAACAAAATTAATACAAGGGCTTTATTTCGCAGGACAAATAAATGGAACATCGGGTTATGAGGAAGCAGCCGCACAAGGATTAATAGCGGGAATTAATGCCGCGCTTAAAATTAAAGGCGAAGGTGAGTTTATTCTAAAAAGAAGTGAGGCATACATAGGGGTTCTTATTGACGATCTTGTGAATAAATCTACTGATGAACCCTATCGCATGTTTACTTCAAGAGCAGAACATCGATTGCTGTTAAGACAGGATAATGCAGACCGCAGGTTGATGGGTTTGGGTTATGACTTAGGCCTGAATTCCAAATCTGCTCACGATCGAATAATATCTCGTGAACGATTGATAAATAGAGCGGTGGATTTGTTCGGCAGGTTAAAACTGCATGCTAACAATATAAACCACTTTTTAATAGAAAATGGATCGAACGGAATAGAATCTGCTGAAACGATTTCAAAACTATGCAAGCGCCCGGAATTGTCTTTATCGAAACTGTTAACCTTAATTGACTCTGAAGAATATCCAATCGCCAATGAACTATTAAATGACAGCGCAGCCCTTGAACAAGTTGAGATTGAGTTAAAGTATGAGGGTTATATCAAGCGGCAGCAAGAGACTATAGAAAGGTT
The DNA here is from genome assembly GCA_964612385.1 of uncultured Ignavibacteriaceae bacterium. Taxonomy (GTDB): domain Bacteria; phylum Bacteroidota; class Ignavibacteria; order Ignavibacteriales; family Ignavibacteriaceae; genus JAGUYG01. Next base: position 4,135 of record CAZTDB010000070.1, on the reverse strand, counting down.
TGAAAAGTATGAATCGACAAAGATTCCTTTAACATTAAATTATTTATTATTAAAAACACTCTCTACTGAAGGACGCGAAAAACTCCACAAAGTAAAGCCTCGATCTATAGGTCAAGCCTCCCGCATATCTGGCGTTACTCCTTCAGATATTTCAATATTAATGGTATATTTGAAACACTAATTTTGAGGATTTTATGATCGATATTCAAGATCAATACACAAAAGAGCTTGCTACCTTCTATTGGGAAAATGGTCTTAATCCCGATATGATGAAGGTTGAGAGATTAGCTTATTTTGCCGAATTAGTTGCTGAAAAAAATGAATCAATAAATTTAATCTCACGAAAGGATATCGATTCGATAATTGAGAAGCATGTTTTTATCTCTGCCTACATCACCAAATTCATACCCGAAAAATGCTCAAATTTTTTAGATATAGGTACCGGAGGTGGTTTCCCCGGAATCCCGATGGCAATTGTGCGTCCCGATCTGCATGGCGTTTTGGTTGATTCAACCAGCAAAAAGATAGAAGCCGTAAAAGAGTTCATTGATAAGCTTAAATTAAGCAACGTTATTGCGGAAAACTTGCGGGTTGAAAGTGAAGAGTTCATAATCCGCTATGCTGAAGCTTTCGATCTCATTGTTAGCAGAGCCACTGTACCTTTAATAATTTTATTAAGATATTCAATTCCACTTATTAAGGAGAAATCTTACATAATTGCATTGAAGGGCGGAGATATAGAAGATGAATTTAAAAAAGCTGAACTAAAGTACAAATCCTTCATAAAGAAATTTACCATTTTCGACCTCTCGTACAAGCCAACGAACACAAGAAATCAGAAAGGGAAAAAATTAGTCCTGCTGGAGCTTCGTAAATGACCTCCTCAACGGATACTAAATCTCTGTTTGAGGAGATATCTAAACTCACGACGGAACAGCGCAATCCACATTCGATGGAAATTGATGCTCAAAGCACCGGTGAGATCCTTAGAATAATTAATGAAGAAGATAAAACTGTTCCGTATGCAGTAGAAAAAGAACTCTCTTACATTGAACAGGCTGTTGAAATAATTGTTAAAGCATTAAAGAATGGAGGCAGACTGCTTTATTTCGGAGCCGGAACGAGCGGCAGATTAGGTGTTGTTGATGCCTCCGAATGCCCCCCAACTTTTGGAACACCTTTCGGTATGATTGAGGGTTTTATTGCCGGTGGAAAAGAGGCAATGTTTCGTGCTCAGGAAGGTGCTGAAGATTATGAGGAGAATGGTGCAAAGGATGTAATCAAAGCTAAAGTGAACGAAAAGGATGTTGTATGTGGTATTGCCGCCAGCCGGAGAACGCCCTATGTCGTGGGTGCAGTTAAAAAAGCAAAAGAGCTTGGAGCCGCCACGCTTTTTGTTACTTGTAATCCGAGAGAAAATTTTAATATAGAAGAAGTCGATGTTGCAATCTGCCCTTATGTTGGACCCGAAGTTATTATGGGTTCTACCAGAATGAAAAGCGGAACAGCACAAAAATTAGTTCTGAATATGCTTACTACTACCGCGATGATTCGCATTGGAAAAGTTTACGAAAATATGATGATCGATCTGCAAATGACTAATAAAAAGCTTGTTGAAAGATCTAAAAGAATTGTAATGACAATTACCGGCGTTTCATACGATGAAGCAGCAGATTATTTAAACCGGGCAGGCGGACATGTTAAAACTGCTCTTGTTATGATACGGGCAGGCGTGGATGCAGACGAGGCAAAAGAACTTCTTGAAAAAGCCGATGGCTTCGTTCGAAAAGCAATTGAATTAAAACGAAATTAATTCTTTATTTAGCAAATATACAATATCCCTTTAATAACTAATTTTTCACCTAATGATTCGCGATTATACATGGAGCTATAATAAGGCTACTGTTCCGTTTGATGTTAAAGTTGAGCACGTCTTAAAGTATGGCGACCTCGATGAAATTTCGGAGGTAATTACACAAGCCGGATTAGATTATTGCCGTGATATTTGGGAACGCAAAATTATTTCAGATAAAAGATTCGAACGCTTAGATTATTTTCTTGCAAGATTTGTATTCAATATCTCTACCAAAAGAGATGAAATATTATTGTATTTGAAATCTCACCAAAGGAAAAGATTTGAAAGATTTCAGTAAATCGCTAACTTCATCTACTGCATCGATCCTTTCATCATTATCTAATATAGATGAATTATCGAACTTCACTTTGGTTGGAGGCTCCGCTCTCTCAATTTATCTTCAACACCAGTTCTCCGAAGATCTTGATTTTTTTACCTGGCTACCCGAATTAACTAATGCTCAAATAGATAATCTATGCAACAGCATATCAAAACAGCATTTGTTAAAAATAACTAACAATTATTCAAACGGAGTTGATACATTAATTGATGATGTAAGGGTTACTTTCTTTGCTAATTAAGGGGAAGAGTTAAAACACAGAGAAAAAAATTTTAAACAATTCTTTTATAGCGAAACCTGAATTGTTAACCGCAATGAAAATTAATGCTCTCTCATTGAGAGCTAAATACAGAGATTATTACGATCTTTATGTTATTGCAAATGAATTATTTGATATTAGGCAGATGCTTGATATATCGTTAAAACTTTTACCCGGCATGACTAAAAAAATATTTGCGATGCAATTAATTTATATTGAAGATATTGATGACGAAACAATTGAACACCTTTCGCCAAAGTATAAAATTTCTCTGGATGGAATAAGAATATTTTTTGAAAGTGAAATAAAAAAGATTCTTTAAGTCGGGTCGAGTCACTCTCCGGTGTGTCTTAATTTCAAAAAGCATTTATCTTTTTGTATACTTGAATAAATGCAAGTACTGTTTTTGCTTTCATCGACGCATCACTTTAAACAAAAATCGACATACCTATAACTCTATTATTCCTGACAAGTCAACTTTTTTATAATCTATTCTAACAGAAAAGAGGTGCCCGTGTGTGTATTTATATCAAGTTCAGGCTTGAATTTTTGTTACTTGATATCAAGATACTCTCTTACCCTTCTTACAAAGTCAGTGGCTTTTATTACTGTATCGATCGCTTTATTTATTGAGATCGGTTCAAATGTTTTATAATCGGAGATCTGTCTTAACTCAAATGCTTTATGAAGGTCCTTCGACATTTCTTTTGAAAATATTTCTTTTCGTACAAATTCAATGTCAAACAGACTTATCACTCCAGAATGTTTTGAGGGAATTTTTCCAATCTTCTGCAAAAGGGCAAGTGTTGCATAAAACATAGCGTAGTAAGCTCTATTGACTATGCTTTGGGCACTGCGACTGCCCTCTAAAAGAAATGCCGCATCGTCCAAAGCAGTTTGAGCTTGATCCAAACGGTACCGGATAAGGGTATGAACAGCTTCTTCTTTCAAATCTGCACACCCTCTTTTTCTACTGCCAAAGCGAGCAATGATGCCCGTTCCGGTGAATTCTCCCAGACTTCTCTTGAATAAACAATTGGAACGATTACAATACCGTGTTCAAAACCCGCTGCCCAGCTACATTCACTCACATACTCTAAATCTGATTCGTTCGTTGCAGAATTCAGCACAACAAGTACATCCATATCTGAATACTCTGTGTGGTCCCCTCGTGCTCTCGAGCCGAATAGGACAACTTTATACACATCGAGTTTCTTTTGGAGTAATGATTTAAACTTCTTTAAGATCTTATTATCAAATTTTTTCATGTTTTTTTAATCCTTCACTTCTCAATATACATTATAAGCAATCAATCTTCAAAACATTTACTTCCATTTCATCTTTCTGCTTTGTAACAGCTGCTTCATTATCAACTGTTATAATTTACGATATAAATCTACTACATTTCAAGGTAGAGGAATAAGACGCAGATGCCTGTTTAAACGCCACGGCAATCTCTTATCAACTCCAGTACTGTCCAAATTATTTTTAAAATCAAAAATAAATTTACAATACTATTCCGAAGGATCGTTCCGACAAATTTCCAATTATTATCGTCCCTAAGGGATTAGGCTAATGTTAAATCAGTTATTATCGGAATGATCCTTCGGAAAAGTTTTTTGAGGATGACTATAAAATTATTTGTGAAACTTTGTGGCTTAGTGACTTAGTGGCTATTGTA
>CAZTDB010000069.1:0-8910 GCA_964612385.1 uncultured Ignavibacteriaceae bacterium | reverse complement strand
CTTATTTGGAAATTTTGTATTTGAATATTCTTCATAATCGAAAGATTTCCTTGATGAAAATACCTTTTTAGAGAAGACTCATTTATCCCGTCTTTCCTATCCTTAAAAAATCGATTTCGTCTTCAATTGATATAAGTAACACTAGTACTTATTCGTAATCTTCAGCACCTTAAGCGGTGTGAATTTATTTTATATTCATACTTGAAAACCGGAAAAATTATTAGAGGTAAAGATGAATGCTTTAAATAGAGCGATTAAAAAAATGTTAAGGCTGACTTTTATATTTTCTATTCTTTACATAACAGCATTTTCCCTAACTATTTTTATACAAGGTTGTCAGGAAAACAAATCACAAATTAATATTGAAGAAGAAACTATGGATTCAACATTTAATTCAAACATTGAGAAAGCAACATTCGGTTCGGGATGCTTCTGGTGCACGGAAGCAATTTTCGAAAGACTTAAAGGTATTAAATCGGTTATCTCTGGCTATGCGGGCGGAGAAACAGAAAATCCAGCTTATGAGGAAGTTTGCTCAGGAAAAACGGGTCACGCTGAAGTATGTGAAATAACATTTGATCCTAACATTATAAGTTATGCCGAACTGTTAGAAGTTTTTTGGAAAACGCACGACCCGACAACACTAAATCGACAAGGAAATGATGTGGGTACACAGTACCGCTCGGTTATTTTTTATCATAATGAAGAGCAGAAAAAATTAGCTGAATATTATAAGCATGAGTTAATCAAATCCGGTGCATGGGAGAATCCGATTGTTACCGAAATCTCGCCCGCGGACAATTTTTATCCTGCCGAAGATTACCACCAAGACTACTTCGAAAAAAATCCGTATCAGGGCTATTGCGCATTTGTAATTGCACCGAAAGTAGAAAAGTTTGAAAAAGCGTTTAAAAATAGTTTGAAGAATTGATTATAAAATATTCAACAAGGTTTAAGTAAAATAAATTCTGCGTTTCAATTTTTTACCGACTTGATTGAAACAACCAGTATTGTCTAAAATAATTTTAGATTTCAAAATAAATTATTAAAGTATATCGTCCCTACCTGTCTGCCGGCAGGCAGGTAGGGAAGAAATAATCGGAACGATCCTTCGGAAAAATATTTTAGACAGATATGGAAACAACAAGAATTAAGGATTGATATTAATATCTTAAACTATTAAGTTATCCGTAGAGAATATCCGATTCGTTGCTGAAAGCAGTATACGTTTGAAGAAAATAAAAGACCGGGGGTAAACAAAGTGAAAAAAGCATCTTTAATAATCTTCATCATCTCTTACTTACACGTCTTTTCGATAGACCTTAGTGCTATGAATATCATCCCGGTCGATACCTTATATTATCTCCCGGATACAGCAGTATTTATCAGCGAATATTGGATCGCTGGCGAAGTTTATAATGTTCATACCAGATTTTCCCCGAACGAAGATTACGGCAGCTTCAGTGTAAAAGAAATCCATTATCTTTTTTCGACAAAAGCGATCGGAGATACACTAAAGTTTGTTAATATTTATAAAGATACTTTAAAAACATTATTATATTCTCAAACGGTTAACAAAGTTCTCGATTCAAATGATGTTTATCCTAATTGGTTTATTGTTACGCTCGATGATTCTTCTCCCGAATTTATTGATTTAGTTGAAATATCAAATTATCCGTTTAGTGTCTTTTCGCTATGCATCACTCAAAATTGTTATACCAGTGGGAATACAATCGGATTTTATGAAAACTCGCAAAGCTGGAGAATAGTGTGTGATAAACCAATCAAGTTAATAATAGAAGGCAAGCCATCAAATTTAGATGACGATAAAAAAACGACCCCCGCTTTTCAATTATCCCAAAACTATCCCAACCCTTTTAATCCAAACACAAGCATACGTTATTCTATAGGCAGCCGGGGGTTTGTAACATTGAAAGTTTATGATATGTTAGGAAGAGAACTGGCAAGCCTCGTTAATGAAGAAAAAATGCCCGGAAGTTACAATGTAATTTTTTCCGTAGGGTCATTTGGAAATGCAAGAGGGTTAAGCAGTGGGGTGTATTACTACAAAATAAATGTAGGAGATTTTAGTGATGTAAAGAAATTAATACTTCTTCGATAATGTCTGACTAAAAAATCTTCGTCTTTACTATTATATTGAAGAAATTTTAATGAGAATAAATAATTAGCTTGATAGATACATTGATAGATAATCCAAGAATCAAGAATTGACATTAACCTCTTATACTATTAGGCTATTAGTATAAAATATTCGATTAGTTACTGACAGTAATAACTATATGAAAAATTCTTAAAATAAAAATAAAAAAGGCGGGGTACAAACAGTGAAAACAGCCGTATTGATCATTACTCTCATTCTAACTTTTAATCTCATTGCCCAACACACTGATTATGTATTTACCGAACTGAAAGGTTTGGAAGACAAAGAGGGAAATACCTGGCTTGTATACAAAAAAAATTGGGCGGGCGCAGATTTCGATCAACTGCTTTGCCTTTACGATGTAAATAATGACAGGGATACAGTAATAGGTCATGCCTATTATTGGCAATTACCCGGCGGCGAGCTTGCTGTGTATATCTACGATTATGATTTTTGGAAGAACGAGCCTTTAAAATATGTGTATTGCGGCATGACAATTTATCCAGATAATCATGGATATGTAGCTTTATACGAAGAAGGTGGGCGAGGATTTATGTCGCCTGTGTATAACGTTGAAGTATCACATCAAAATGGTGATTTAATTTATGCTTTTGATGGGCGTCTTGTTAAAAGTACTGATTGTGGATTGACGTGGGATGAAATGTTCACCGTCGCATACTTTCCAATGGTTTCCTTAAACAAGTACGACGATAAAATTTTATATGGAGTTAACCAGGACGGGCATCTTATCAAATCTTTAGACAGCGGAATAACAAGTATTGTTATTGACTCAACTTTTATGTGGTCATTAGATAATACCGGCTTCTATTATGTTCACGATCAACAAAATATCTATGCCTTAATTAATGGTAAAAAGTTAATGCGGTCATCCAATAATGGTGAGACATGGATTAAAGTTTATGATGATACAATCAAATTCTATTTTTCACCCGATGCATCTGAGCCGAATAAAGTTTACTTAGCCAGGTTTAATGAAATTTACGAATCGACTGATTACGGAACGACCCTGAGTCTGTATAGAACTCTTATCAGCGATGTTGTTGGGTTGTATAAAAAGCCGAATTCAAATTTATTGTATGCTGCAACCTCATTTGATATTTATGAAATTACGCCAGATACTATTCGCAGCATAAAAACACTGCTAACATCAATAGAAAATGAATATGCAAAAACCCCTAGAAATTTTTCTCTCTCCCAAAACTATCCCAACCCATTTAATCCAAGCACAAGCATACGTTATTCTATAGCCAGCCGGGGATTTGTGACATTAAGAGTTTATGATCTGTTAGGAAGAGAAGTGGCAACACTCGTTGATGAAGAAAAACTGCCCGGAAGTTACGAGGTAATTTTTTCCGTAGGACCCTTCGGAAATGCATGTGGGTTAAGCAGCGGAGTATATTTCTATGGAATTAAGGCAGAAGATTTTAGTGATGTAAAAAAATTAATCCTTCTACGATAAAGTAAACCGAAAAAGTTAAATCTTCCATTTTAAAGTTTTTAAATTGCTTTATCAAGTTTAACCAGGGAAATTACATATAAAAGATAAGAGAAAAGACAAAACAAGCGAAAAATATTATTCAAGTATTAACTGCAGCTTCTGGCTAAGTAAATTAATATCCACCGGTTTTTGAAGAATTGTAGTAACACCAAGCTCTTGATAGGCTTTACGGAGTTCATCGGTGATTGCTTGGACTGAGGCAATAACCGGAATTCTAAAATTTTTATCTCCTTTCTTTAATGATTCGATCAACTCTAATCCGGTCATAAGCGGCATATCGTGCGAAGTAATAATCAGCGAAGGCAGTTTATCCAGAATGATGCTCATTGCTTCATAACCGTTTACGGCAGTAACAAGCCTAAAAGTCGGATATTCATCGTTAATTATTTTTTCAATAATTGCCTGCTGATCTTCATCGTCTTCAATCAGCAGTATTGTGTTGTGCGATAAAGGCAAAGTAAAGTGGAACTCGCTCCCTTTTCCCGCTTCCGAATAAAACCAAATTTCGCAATTATGCTTGTTTATAATTTCTTTCACTAAAGGCAAACCAAGCCCGGTTCCTTTTTCGCCTTTAGTTCCTTCCGTTGAAAACATTTTTTCGACGCTGAACATTTTAATTTTATTTGCTTCGGAAATGCCGATGCCTTCATCTTTGAAGACAAACTCTATTTTATCATCGTTAAAAACATTCGCAAAAATTTCAACCTTCCCCCCTTCGTTTGAAAACTTGATGGCATTGCTTAAAATATTTGTGAATACCTGGTTTATGAGTCGTTCGTCTGCTTGAATAAAGATGGTTTCGCGAACATCAACTTTTATATCAATATTTTTCCTAATAGCATTTCCGGTTAAAGAAGAAACGCAATTATAAATCAATGTTTGAGCATTCAATCTTTGGGGTTCAATTCTTATTCTGCCGGTTTGAAGGCGCGACCAATCGAGCAGATAGTTAATTAATTGCAATTGCGTCTGTGATGATTCATGAATGTAATTTAAGTATTCGTGCCGTTCGGCAATGGATAAATCAGGCTCATTCATTAATATTTCAGAAAAGCCTAAAATGCTGGTAAATGGAGAACGGAGATCATGCGATAGAATCGAAATGAATTTATCTTTCGATGCATTTAGCTGCTTTAATTCTTCGTTGGATTTTTGCAGCGATTGATCTGCTTCTTTCAAGCTGCTTATGTCTTCAACTATGCCGAAATATGATTCTATCTTTCCTTCTTTGCTGCGTGTTACGGCAATACTTTCCTTTAACCAGATTATTTTGCCATCCTTTCTCCGGATTCTATAAACAAATTCAGTGGAATAACGGGAAGCGTCGTTGGTAAAATTAGTCAGATTATTTTTTACCGAAGATAAATCCTCTTCAACCACGAGTGATAATCCTCTGCCGGGCATTGATTGAATTTCGTCACCTAAATAACCCGTAACAATAATAATGTTCGAAGAGTAGTAAACGCTCTCTTTTTCGTCATCAATTGTCTGAGTCCAGAAAAATAAAGTAGGAAATAGTTCAATTATTTCAGTTAATAAACCGGCGTTTGAGAGTTTATCCCCGATAATCAAAGCATTAGGCGCTGCAGCTTTTGGACTACCGGAATTCGGGAGACCTTTTTCGCTATTTTCTTTTTTTTGCAGCATAAGGAATGAAAGTTTAACTGTGTTAATATAATAATTTGAATAGTGGAATAAAATTATAATTTGAGAATTAAGAAAAGCAAAAACGAAATACTTAGAGGTTACAGCAAAAAGTATTTCGGATCGGAGGCTTGAAGAAATTAATAAAGAAATACCTCCGTGATATCCAGAATAAGTGAGGGCTTGTTAAACAACGCTGTCGTAAATAACTTTTTCAGTGTTCTTTTGTTGTAAGGAACTTTCATAAAGGCATGTGCAATACTATTAAACTTCTCATCAGAAAAATTATAAATACCGTTTTTAATTCGATCGAAAATTTCATGCCTTTTGCCTAAGCGGTTATGCCAGGCAGAATCATAGGATAGTATATGTTCAAGCTTATTTAATTTTATAGCTTCGGCTGCGATACTGCCTGCAATGCTTCCGCCAATCATTCCGCTTGAAATTCCTCCGCCGCTTAAGGGATTCACCTGCCGGGCAGCATCTCCAACCAGCATGATGCCGGGAGCTGAAATTTTTTTTAGCGTAATACTGCAAGGCACTCCCCCTGCAATTGAAGTTAGAATCGGTGCAGCGGGATAATTTCTTTTCATAAATTCATTCAAAAAAGCTGAGGCGGATTTCTTCTTCCCTATAAGCCCGCTGATGCCCAAACCAATATTTGCTAATTGACCTTTCTTAGGAAAGACCCAAAAATAACCGTTGGGAGCTACCTGCGATCCAAAGTAAAAGTAAAGAGTATTAGGGTCTATGTTGATGTTTGACGCTGTAACTTGCACGGCGCTTTCCATATCTCTAAAATCGATATTAGTTTTTAACCCTGCCCATCTGCCTACGCGTGATTCAACGCCGTCGGCAGCGATTACAATTTTGGATTTAGCTTGATATTGTTCACCCTTATGTTCGTACTTCACCCCGCGCACCCAACCGCTTTCTAATATTAATCCATTCACATAAGCGCGTGTAAGAATTTGAACACCGGCGTTAGCTGCTATACGTGCGAGTTCATAGTCGAAAATTCTTCTTTCCAAAACATAGCCGGTATCAGGCAGAGGAAGGATTACTTCTGTACCATCGGGAGCGTTAAATGAAAATTTATCAATTACTGTGCTGATCCACCTTTCATCCGGTTCAATAAATTGTTGAATGCCCGCTCTGCTCACGGCTTCACCGCATCTTACAGGATAGCCAACATCCCGGTCTTTTTCGAGCATCAAAACAGAAACACCCCGCTCTGCAGCAAACTTTGCCGCCATTGAGCCTGCTGGACCTGCCCCGACTACAATTATATCGTATTCATTTTCCAATCTATAATCCGCTATTATTTTCTAACTGATTTGACGGAACACCGTTCTTATTAAACCTGATCACTTCTATTGGACATGACCACACACACTTCGCACAATTTGTACATCTTTCATCAATAATAAATATTTCAGCTTCTTTCAGTTCGATAGCATCTTCGGGACAAATACCAACGCAGCAGCCGCAGAAGTCGCATTTATTCGGCAGGATTTCTATCATTAAGATTCCGGTCTTTGCTTGTCGGTAATTCATGTTGCAATTTTTTATTTGAAAGAGGCTACCACTTCATAACGTATAATAAATATTTGAATACCCTTAACTGAAATTAAAAGATTTTTTATGATAAAATAAAACTCGATTGGTTAAAAAGATAGATGAATTTCCATCTAACTTCCGCGCTTATTTAAAGAGAGTCAAGAATGTTTAGAAATCAGTTTTATTCGTGTTAATTCGTGGCTTTTAAAAGAGTTAAAAGGATAATTCTAATAAAATCCGATTTTAATTAATTCGGCATTAACCGAACCGTCCAATACAAGGGGCTGGGAGTTGTTTTCCATCCGGTATTCAACTTCACCCGGCGAAATAATTAATCTGAGCTTATGAAGCTCTTCATCCGTTGTTGAAAACACAAATATTTTTGATTGCTTTTCGGTTGATACAAGTTTTATCAAGAACTGTTTTTTTTCATCGATAAAAGTTTTTGTTTGAAATTTAGGTGGGGTATCCGGCGAAGCTGCCGCTAAAATAAGTACCTTATTATTATTTACCGTAATTGGCTTTTTTAGCGGAAACAGCTCAATGAATTCCGGTACCTTATACAAGGGGATTTTACGTGCAATCTTAATCTTGTCATAGAAAGATATATCAGCGTTAAGTTCCTGTTTAAGAGAACTCAAAAATTTTACTTGTTCCCGAAAATTTTCGCTCGATTCGATTGCGGTTATTTTATCTTGCGGTAAAACTTCCCTGTTAAAAACGTAAGTGAAAATATCCTCTTCGGTTATCTTCATTATATAATCCTATAAAAGTATATGTTAAAAATTGTAAATTAAATTTATTGTTGCAAACCGGAATAATTGAACACTATTATTAGTTTGAAGTCAAAGTATTGCTTTTGAATTTTGACCGGTTAGACTAAGGCTAAATTATTTGGAAAACAGTCTAAAACCCGGCATTTTGTGGTAAAAATAATCTGCTTCAACCGGCTCAAGCTCGTATTAGAACAGTTAAGGAGATTAGATGAATCTGAAAATCTTAGAAAGAACGTAATTTCTTCTTAAGATTACTCGCACAGAACCCCTCACTCTATTAATAGAGATAAAATTGGCTATTTCGGAAAATCCTGAAAAAAAATTTTAATTATTTGCTAAATCTTTCCGAAGTGTGTGTTTTATCAACTTAACGAGGTATTCGAAAATATGGCGGTAATTGCTGTCGAATTCTTTATGAGGAAGCGATGGGTTGTGATATTGAGCATAACTTTATAAACTATGACATATTCCACCGTCTTTTAAGTCTCGAGTAATGTCTTCTAAGGTTTTAGAAATCCATTCGGGATCTTCAGGTTTTAATTTATTATTTTTCACATAATAGTTGTTTATTTTGTCCCGGGCATCCTTGAAAGCTTTGTCAATAGCATCATCAATTTCAATAGACTTGATTGAATCAAATGTGAAGTCGATAAAATTAACTGAATGGATGTACTGCTGCTTCAACCTTAACACTAAAGAAGTTAACGGGACAGCAGAATAGTAATTGGTTTCACAAGTCAAATAATTGAATAATTTATAAAATAGTTTTTTCCTTTCAGTAAATAATTCTGCCGGAAGATTATTAAACTCTTCGTGTGTAATTAGTTTGCGAGTGCTGTCGATTGTGTTAGTTTCTGTTATATACAATATTCCCATACAGCATTTTTTGTTCAATTTATTCTTTTGGATAAGATGTTTTAAAGAATAATAAATCTTGCCGTAAACCGGATCGATACTTTTTAGCAGCTTACTCACATGTTGATTTACAACCTTAGCAATGATCAAATTCAAAAAGAACTGAGCCTCAGCTTCGGTCTGTATAGGCGGGTTCCACTTTTCGAAAGAAGATTTTAGGACTTTCCAGCCGTCGTTTGGTTTTTGAGAAAAAATCGAGGAAACCATATCAACTGCGATATCTCTAAGACTTAAGCCGCTAGTTAATAAGTGCTTTATAACACTTCTATTCGAGTTATTTAAATAGAATGAGGCTGTTTTAAAGCAAACCTCAATAAACCGGTTCATTTCCTTCT
>CAZTDB010000068.1:0-8975 GCA_964612385.1 uncultured Ignavibacteriaceae bacterium | reverse complement strand
GCAATTTTTATTACATGCACACCGATATGTCCTGCACCAACAACTCCCAGAGTTTTTCCGCGCAAATCGAAGCCCTGTAAACCTTTTAGAGAAAAATCGTTTCTTATTGTTCTTACATAAGCTTTGTGTAAGTTTCTCGACAGCGCTAAAATTAAAGCAAATGTATGTTCGGCAACGGTGTTCTCACCGTAAAAAGGGACATTACTTACAGAGATTTTTTTTGCTTTTGCTTCCTTTACATCAATATGGTTGAAACCCGTGCTTCGTGTTGCTATCAGTTTCAGCTTTTTTGCTTTTTTCAGCACTGCTGAATTAATACTTGAATAAATGAAGGGAGAAACGATTACCGAATCGGAAATTAATGATGCATTGTTTTCATTCAATTTCTCTTTATAGAAACGAAGCTCCAGATTTTTGCTGAATTTTTTCTTAAGATAATTTTTTTCTTTGGATGTTATCTCAAAAAAGGAAATTATAAACTTTTGCATAATTCTCCTTATTATTAATTATTAACTCGCCTTAAACACGGTTAAGAATTGACATCTTTTTACAGTTAATGTAAATCCTCATCTCTATATTATAAACACTATTTTGAGATAGTTTCTATTAAGTGGTAAAGATGTCATCTCTCCACACCAATCTGTGTAGCGTTAGTTATTAAACCTAAAAATATTCAACCGGAATTTTTTTTACCTTTAAGCTTTGCCGGTTCAACCGTTACTTATCATAAAAATTTTTTAAAAGCAATTTTTAATTCAACTCTTCCAATTCTTTTTCGAGAAGCTGTTTGTAATGCAGATCGGCATAGATACCGCCTTTAGCAACAAGCTCATCGTGCGTTCCTTCTTCCGCTATTACTCCTTCCGAAAGAACGATTATCTTATCTGCATCTTTTACCGTTGAAATTCTATGACTGATAATTATGCTTGTCTGGTTTTTCATAAACCTTTTAAGATTTTTCAGAATTTCCTCTTCGGTGTGCGTATCGACTGCAGAGAAGGAATCATCTAGTATTAAAATTTTTGGATCTATTGCTAAAGCCCTTGCCAATGCAGCACGCTGCTTTTGACCGCCTGAAAAAGTAATTCCTCTTTCCCCCACAATTGTATCATAGCCTTTTGGAAACGATTTCACATCCTCATCGAATTGGGCAATCTTTGCAGCCTCAAAGATTTTTTCTTTATTTCCGTTCCTCAATCCATAAGAAATATTGTTAAACACAGTATCAGAAAAAAGGAAAGCTTCCTGGTGAACTAGTCCTATATTTTTTCTTAGTAATTCTAAAGGGATTTGCCGAACATCTATTCCGTCAATTAGTAAATTTCCTTCGGTTACGTTATAGAATCTTGGAATCAGGTTAATCATAGTTGTTTTACCTGTACCGGTATAACCCATTATTGCAATTGTGGCTCCTTCGGGAATAGTTAGATTAATGTTTTTAAGTACATGAGGAAAAACTTCTCCATAGCGAAAAGAAACATTTCTAAATTCGATTGCTCCTCTAATTTCTTCAACCGAATGATCAGTTAAGTCTGAATCGTTAATCTCATAAGATTCATGTAAAATTTTATTCAATCTTTTCATGCTTGCTTCAGCCTGCTGAACAATGTTAATAACCCATCCGAATGCAATCATTGGCCAAATCAAAATGCCGAGATAAATAATGAATGAAGCTATATCGCCCAGCATCATTTCGCCGCCGATAACTTTATAACCACCTAACCAAATAACTATTATAACCGATAGTCCTGTAATCATAAATAAAACAGGGTGAATGAATGCCTGTATCTTAACCATGTTCATGTTTCGCTTTAAGTACTCACGGCTGAGACGCATCCAATTTTGCTTTTCATTTTCTTCACGAACATAGGATTTAATTACCCGAATACCCGAGAAAGTTTCCTGAGCTTTGGTTGTCAAGTCTGCAAATTTTTCCTGAATTAATGTATACTTTTCGTGAATCATCTTTCCGAGCTTATAAACAACAATCGATAAAAGCGGCAGAGGAAGCAGCGAATAAATTGTTAAACTCAAGTTGATAGATATCATTATTGAAACAACAATTACCAATCTGATTCCAGTATCGATGGAGTACATAACCGCGGGACCGAGAAATGAACGCACAGCATTTATATCATTTGTAGCATGTGCCATAATGCTTCCCGTAGAATTATTTTGAAAGAATCTCAACGGAAGTTTCTGTATGTGCTGCCAAAAGTCGTAACGTAAGTCATATTCAATTTTGCGGGATACTACAATTATGGTTTCGCGGATTAAAAATCTAAATATGCCCGACACAAGAGAAATGACAACTATAAGTGCGGCATAACTAAGTAATTTATCAATCGCAACTTCAATTTGAAGCGCGTTTATCGCTTGTCCCAGCAGTAGGGGGATGTAAACTGCTCCGGCATTTGAAAGCAGAATAAAAACAACACCCCAGAGCAGTTTTGTTTTATATCTTAAAAAATATTTTTTTAACGATCGTAGATTTCTCATAATCTTGCGCCCAAAGCCCGTCTAAAGAGTAAAATAAATCAACTTGGATGTTAATAACCTTCTTGCGGAATCTATAATTAAAAATCTCTTGGTCATAATCTGATGTAACAAGAACAAAAAAGATTATATAGTTCTTGTTTTTATAATTTTAACTAAACAATGCAGCTAAAGTCAGATTATTAAAATATTTCATTTTTCCGCAAGATAAATCTGATGGAAATTCAAATACTCTATTAAAATAATTTCTTAACTGAAATCAATTTCCGTTCACTTTAGTGAACGGGTAAATCAACATCAAATGTTAATGGCTTTAGCCACATTCGCCTTGTTAAGATATATTTAATTAAATATTCGGACAAGGTGTTCAACAAGAGCAAATGAAATTGATGATCTAACTCTTACCCTATAATCTCAAAGCCCGTATACTTCTGTAATACTTTCGGCACGATAACTTTTCCTTCCGGAGTTTGATAATTTTCTAACAATGAAACCATGAGTCTGCTTGTAGCCAAGCCCGAGCCGTTCAGTGTGTGAATGAATTCCGGTTTTTTTGTTGCTTCATTTCTGAAACGGATGTTTGCTCGTCTGGCTTGAAAATTTTAAAAATTTCTGCATGAAGAAGCCTCAAGCCATTTATTTTCTGCCGGCGACCATGTTTCAATATCGTAGCACTTTGATGCGGCAAAGCTTAAGTCACCTGTGCACAACATAAGTATGCGGTAAGGAATTCTTAATTCCTTCAGAATGTCTTCGGCATCAGACACTAATAGTTCCAACTCATCATAAGAATTTTCCGGCTTAACGAACTTAACCATTTCAACCTTGTTGAATTGATGCACTCTTAAAAATCCTTTTGATTCCTTACCATAAGAACCTGCCTCTCTTCTGAAGCATGCAGAGTAACCAACATACTTAATTGGCAATTCACTTTCGGAAAGAATTTCATCTCTGTAAATATTCGTTATGGGAACTTCAGCAGTTGGAATAGGAAAAAGATTATCTTTCTCTATGAAATACATATCATCTTCCATTTTCGGAAGCTGTCCTGTTCCTTTCATCGATTCACGGTTCACAAGGAACGGTGGAAATATTTCTTTATAATGATGGTTGTGTAAATGGTAATCTAACATAAAATTAATCAATGCTCTTTCAAGTGTAGCTCCCTTTCCGGTGTAAAGAGGAAACCCGGAACCGGAGACTTTCGCACCTCTCTCGAAATCCAATATTTTTAATTTTATGCCTAGCTCAATGTGATCTAAAATTTTTTCATTCTGGTCGAATGAAAATCCTTCAGACAGCCATCTTCTCACTTCAACATTGTCTTCTACACTCTTGCCGATGGGTACAGAAGTGTGGGGAAGATTCGGTACATACATCAAAATTTCTTTTATATCTTCTTCTATCTTGCGAAGCTGCGTATCTATTTCAGCTATCTGGTCCGATACCCGTTTCATTTCGGCGAAGACAGCGGTAACATCCTGTCCTGCTTTTTTCATTGCCGGAACTTGTGAAGAAACTTGATTTCGTTTGGCTTTTAATTCATCGCCTTGAATGATTAATTCTCTTCTTTTTTTATCAAGCTCAAGAATTTCATCAACTCTGTTTATCTCATTCTTATTTTCGATTCCCCGTTTAACTAACTCAGGATTATCTCGAATTAATTTTATATCTAACATTATTTCTCCAATACTTAAACCAGGCAGTTGACCGGGTTAATATTTCAATTATAATAATTTGTTTTTAATCTGAAAATTTTGGCTGTTATGATAATAATGAAGTTAACTCCTAACCAAAGATATTTGTCAAATGACTCTATGAGAAATTTCTCGGTGGAACCCTGTGTCTCCTCTGAGTATCTCCGTGTAACAAAAAAAGGTTACACTGAGATTCATGGAAAGACACCGAGAATCACAGAGATTTGAGAGACTTTTTCTTAACTAATTCTTATTAAAAATCTAATTGCTTGAAAGTCAGATAAATCAATAGTGAAATTTTGTGTCTTAGTGCTTTCGTGGCAAATGCTTTCATTTTGGAAGATCTTGAATCTGCTTGGTGCCGCTAAAACACAAAAAGGGCTTTGTTATACTTGCCAATTTCATCTAATGAAACCTTTGCAATAACTGCAAAATCGATATCGGAGTCATCTTCATAATTACCTCTTGCATACGAACCGTACAAAATAACTTTCTTGAACTTTTCGCCGAGAAGAATTTTGGCGGCAGCTTCAACGTCTTTGTTTAGTTTTTCTATTTGTTCGATTTTCATTATTCATTGCCTTAGCAGATGCACGGAGTCAATTAACGACTATGTTATAAATTTTATTCGGAACATAAATTTCTTTTGCTATCCTTTTGCCGTCTGTATAAACTTTAACTTTGCTATCGTTATGAACAATCTTCTTAACTTCCAGTTCGGTGAGGTAGACCGGCAGTTCAATTTTTGCACGGACTTTTCCGTTAATTTGAACCACGATTAAAACATTATCTTTTGTTAATGCTTTTGGATCGGCTTCAAACCAAACAGGCTGTTCATAAACAGATTTTACTTTGCCTAAAATTGACCAGCACTCTTCACCTAAATGGGGTGCAACAGGCGATAACAAAACGGCAAATCGCTCTAACGAGTATGCTTTAATTTCATCGGAACACGAATCAAGATTTTTCGTTAGCTCGTTCAACAATTCCATTAAAGAAGCAATTGCGGTATTAAATCTAAAATGATTTAATTCTTCGTCGTACTTTTTTATGGTTTGATTTACTTTTCTATATACAGCTTTTTCGGTGTCGGTCAATTCACTTAATTCATAGGTTTCTTTCGGTGCAGCACTCTTAAACAGATATTTATTTTTGATAAACAATTCGTACGAACGCTGCACAAACCGGTCGGTTCCGGCAATTCCTTTATCGCTCCAATCGCCGCCCTGCTCATAAGGACCCATAAACATAAGGTAAAGCCGAAACACATCGGATCCATATTCTGAAGTAAAAGTATCCGGGTTTACAACATTCCCTTTTGATTTTGACATCTTAGCACCAAGATTTGTAATGGTCCCTTGATGAACAAGATTCATGAAAGGCTCATCGGAATTAGTAAGACCGATATCGCGTAAAAATTTGTGAATAAATCTTGCGTACAACAAATGCATCGTTGCGTGTTCAGCACCGCCCACGTACATATCCACCGGTACCCAATTATCTGCAAGCTCTTTATCAAAAATTTTGTCTTCAATCTTTGGATTCAGAAATCTAAAGTAATACCATGAAGAGTCAACAAAAGTATCCATTGTATCCGGATCTCTTATAGCTTCAATTCCGCACTTAGGGCATTTGGTGTTTATAAAATCCGGGTTAGTAACAAGTGGTGATTGTCCTGCTGTTTTGAATTCAACTTCATAAGGAAGAACTACAGGTAAATCTTTTTCGTTAACCGGTACTTCGCCGCAGGCAGGGCAGTGGATTATCGGAATGGGTGTGCCCCAATACCGCTGCCGCGATATTAACCAATCTCTGAGCTTATAATTAATTGTGCTTTTTCCGATACCTTTTTCCTCAAGCCAGGCTATTATCTTTTTCTTTGCATCGTCAACAAATAAACCGTTAAGAAAATCGCTGTTGATTGCGGGTCCTTCGCCTAAAAAAGCTTTACTGCTAAAATCTTCAGGCGGCTGAACGGTTCTGATGATGGGCAAATTAAACTTCTCGGCAAACTCCCAGTCTCTTTCATCCTGTCCGGGCACAGCCATGATAGCACCGGTTCCGTAGGTCATCAGGACATAATCTGCGATCCAGATAGAAATTTCTTTTCCGTTTACAGGATTTATAGCATAAGCGCCTGTAAATACACCGGTTTTTTCTTTAACTGTAGAAGTTCTGTCAATTTCAGACATCGACTGAATCGATTCTCTGTACTGCTGAACGGCAAACTTAAATTCATCGGTAACAATTTTATCAACCAGCGGATGCTCGGGTGAAAGCACCATATAAGTTGCACCGAAGAGAGTATCCGGTCTTGTAGTGAAGATTTTTATTTTTTCATCGCTTCCGGCTATTTGAAAATCAACCTCTGCCCCAATGCTTTTTCCGATCCAATTTCTCTGCATAAGCTTTGTTTTTTCGGGCCAATTAATCTTTTCAAGTCCTTCCAATAACTCCTCGGCATAATTAGTAGTTTTAAAAAACCATTGAGTTAATTGCTTTTGAATAACAGTTGTGCTGCATCTTTCGCAAGTACCGTCAGCGTGAACTTGTTCATTAGCGAGCACAGTTAGGCAGGACGGACACCAATTTACCGGTGCATTTTTTCTGTAGGCTAATCCTTTTTTGTATAACTGAAGAAACAACCACTGATTCCACTTATAATAATTAGGTTCACAGGTGAGAAGTTCCGCATCCCAATCATACATGCAGCCGATATGCTTAAGCTGCTCGCGGATATCTTCTATGTTTTTCATTGTACTATCGTACGGATGAATGCCGGTTTTTATTGCATAATTTTCTGCCGGTAAACCGAAAGCATCGTAACCCATCGGTTCAAAGACGTTGTATCCTTTTAGTTTTTTATATCTTGCCCATGAGTCGGTAGGACCATAATTATACCAATGCCCGATGTGCAGCTTTGCACCTGAAGGGTAAATAAACATTACAAGGCAATAAAGCTTTTTGTTTAGGTTGGAAAAATCTGTTTTATAGATTTGATTTTCGTCCCAGAATTTCTGCCATTTGAGTTCAATATCTGAATGAGGATAACGCATATTTATTCACACTGTTTGAAAAATTGAATCCAAATTTATTTAAAATCGATGCGAATTCAAATTTGAGATGTAGAGCAATTTCATCTGCTGATACATTACTTTATATTTGAATCCAACTTTAATCAAATCAATTAAGGGATTTCATGATGTCGCAGTTCTTATACAGAAACAGGGAAATGTACTGCGAAGATGTTCGCATAGCAGATATAGTTCAGCAGGTTGGCTCTCCTGTTTATGTCTATAGTAAAAAAATGATAATTGAAGCATATAAAGAATTTGATTCTGCATTTTCCGGAATAGATCATCTTGTCTGCTACTCGATGAAAGCAAATTCCAACATGAATATATGTAAGATGCTGAGCAAAGCAGGCAGCGGAATAGATTGTAATTCAGGCGGCGAGTTTTACAAGGCGTTGAAAGCCGGAGCTGACCCGTCAAAAATTATTTTTACCGGTGTGGGTAAAACCGAAGAAGAGATAAGATATGTTCTTCAGCATGATATTCTTATGTTCAAGGCAGAATCGCGCAGTGAGATGAAGACAATCAATGTTATTGCCGGTGAGATGGAAAAAAAAGCACCGCTCGGAATTAGAATAAATCCTGATGTAAATCCTAAAACCCATCCCTACATTTCCACAGGATTAGCAGAAAATAAATTCGGAATAGATTCATCTATGGCAATGGAGGCTTTCGATTTGGCTCGCTCGCTTCCAAACTTACATATAGTTGGATTGGATACTCACATCGGTTCTCAAATTACTACTGTCGAACCGTTTGTTGAAACGGCTGTAAAAATGTCAAAGTTAGCACTCGAACTGAAATCCGCCGGGCATAATATTAAGCACTTTGATATTGGCGGTGGTGTTGGAATAAAGTATAACGACGAAGACCCGATTACTCCGAAAGAGCTTGCCGATGCAATTATCCCGGAGCTTAAAAAGACCGGATGCCAAATTATTCTTGAGCCAGGCAGATTTATAACAGGAAATGCAGGCATACTTGTTACTAAAGTGCTGTATACAAAAAAACATAAGAATAAAAGTTTTCTGATTGTTGATGCCGGAATGAATGACCTGATAAGACCGAGTCTTTACGATGCATATCATAAAATAAGCTGCGTTTCGTTGAAGCAAGAAGAAACAATTGTTGCGGATGTTGTTGGACCGGTTTGTGAGTCAGGCGACTTTTTTGCACGGGGCAGAGAGATATGTAAAAGTAAACAGGGTGATTTGTTAGCAGTCATGTCAGCAGGCGCTTACGGGTTTGTGATGAGTTCCAATTATAACAGCAGGCTGCGTGTGCCGGAAGTTTTTATTGACGGAGATAAATTTTTCGTCGTCCGCCAAAGAGAAACGTATGAAGATTTAATTGCGAAGGAAAAAATTATAGATGAGCTGGCAGTGGATTTGTGAGAGTTGAATTTTACTGAATAATTTAAGAGTCCGCTCTAAAAAGCCTAAAATTGATTTTTTAGACTTTGAATTTGAGCAATAATCAAAACATTTTTTCATCAAAAATACCCTTTTAGAGCGGACCCATTGAATATTCGTGATTAAGTCTCGGTCATAATTATTCAAAAAAACTTAACCGCTTGGTGACTGAGTTGAAAAAGGTTGAAATTTTAAATATTTAAATCACCGATTCGCCAATCGGTTTGGACTTATCCTATCTATTTAAATAATCACAACGCCACTGACTTATTAGAATTATACTTATCAATAAATGC
>CAZTDB010000067.1:0-9007 GCA_964612385.1 uncultured Ignavibacteriaceae bacterium | reverse complement strand
CAGGTACAATTGTCGGTTTAGTAGATAAGAAAAAAATCATCGACGGCAAAAAAATTAAAAAGGGAGATGTTCTTATCGGGATTGAATCTAATGGTCTGCATACAAACGGCTATTCCCTTGCCAGAAAAGTTCTTCTATATAAATTTAGATTAGAACAATATATCGAGGAGCTCAATATAACTTTAGGAGAAGAATTATTGCGCATTCATAAATCGTATCTAAAAATTATTAACCTCTTGAAATCGAGCGTAAAGGTAAAAGGATTTTCGCATATAACCGGAGGCGGAATAATTGGTAATACAATGCGAATAATTCCCGAAGGATTAAAATTGAATATAGATTGGCAAAGCTGGGAGGTTCAGCCTATTTTCAATTTAATACAGGATGCCGGGAATCTTTCAATTAATGAAATGCGGAAAGTATTTAATTTAGGAATTGGTTTGATTGCCATCGTATCGCCTAAAGAAGTGCTTAATGTAACCGAGTTGAGCCGATCATCGAATGAAAAATGCCGGATAATTGGAGAAGTAAAATGAGTATGTTCTGCAAATTTTATATAGCCTTGTTGACCTTTTTGTTTTTTTTGTTCGCCGGCACTGACATCTATGCACAAACAAAAATTATTTTTACATCAATTAATTATGAAACTGAAGACGTTCGGGCGGTTATTTGCGACTTTGACGGAAGCAACAGGATTGACCTTGGATTTAACAAAACTTATTTACCGGTTTGGTTTAAAGATAAGATTCTTTTTAACAGCGATACATATTTATGGGAGTGTGATACGGCAGGCAATAACCTTAAGCAGCTTAAAGAAGGATTTCGGATTTCGGTTTCAAACGATCAAACCAAATTTGCATATTACAATTCAAGAGGAATAGCTATTTCGGATTCAACAGGTAAAGTAATAAAGCAAATTTTGGTTGATGCCTGGGAAGATATTACCATTACCTGGTCGAAGGATGATGAAATGATTTCATTCTACAATCCCGAATTAGATATCTGTCATCTTTTCAAGCTCTCGAACGATTCGTTAATTGTATTCGGTGATTCAATCTATCATCCTCTATGGAATAAAAAGAATAATAAAATTCTTTATAACCAAATTACCGACGAAGGTTTCTTCGATGTTATGTTAATTGATTCATTGGGAAGTCAAAATCCTATCCGTATCAATTTAGAGAAAGAATTAGCGGTAGTGCCTGTCTGGTCTAATTCCGGTGAAAAAATTGCATACCTCTCTGCAGCAGCAGAGCCTGATGATGAATGGAGAACAGATATGCTTAAATCGAAATTAATTTTATACGATTTAAATGACTCAACCTCAATTGTATTAACTGAAAATGCAGGCTTTACAGACCAGGCTTTTCCCCAAATATTTTTTGATGAAGATGACGGGTACATTTATTTTACGTCAATTAACGACAATGGTATGGGTGTATTAACAAGAATTAATCTAAACTATTTAAATAATAATGATCCGTCAAATCAACCACAGCCCAAAATTGAAATAATTAGCAAAGACCCATCGATAGATGATAGATTTCCTCAAGTTAAAAAATTTTAAGTATCTCCGCTCTTACTGCTGTCTTGTTGTAATTGTAGTAATTCATTTCGTAGGATGCAGTAAAAATCCGGACGAGCTTCGAAAAGATGCTGTTAAGTATTTTGATCAGGCGTTGGATTATTATACGCGCGGTTATTACAGCAATGCTGAAAAGCTTTTCAGTGAAGTAATTTCTATCGAAGAAAAAATAAAGCTAAAAGATTACTCAGGCGATTCATATCTTTATTTGGGAATGATTTCTTTTGATGAAGGGAATTTTTTGAGCGCCTTAAAATATTATGAATCGGCTAAGTTGAACTATAAGAGTAAGCTTCTTCGAAACAAAGAAAGTATCGCCGAAAATAATATCGGTAATGTGTATGCAAGTACGGGTAACTTTAATAAAGCAAAAGCTTCTTATCGGAATGCAATTGGAATATCTCAGTTAGCCGCCGATAAGGAAGGGGAAGCTGACGGTTACAGCAACCTCGGTATGCTTAATTTCATCGAGGGAAATTATCAGCATGCTTTCAATAATTTTTCAAAAGCATTAGATGCTTACCAATTTTTAAATAATACCGGAGGAATTATTCTCGCCTCAATGCGTTTGGGTGAAGCTTATCTTCGATTCGGTGCTATTCAAGATGCAATTGCAGCATTCGAGTTCTGTTTAAATATTTCAATCGAAAGCGGCTTGAATCAATATCTTCCGGAATTATACAACAACATTGGTTTATGCTTCTTTCATCTGAATAGATTGGCTGAAGCTGAATCGGCATTTGAAAAAAGCCTGGATGAAATAAGTAACCGCAAGTTAATTTCGGATTATGCATGGATTGCGGCTGTTAACCTCGGCGATGTTTATTATCAGACGTATCGATATTCTGATGCATTAAGGCAATACAATAAGGCTATAGCACACTTAGATGAATTAGGAGAGGGATTTCCGAACGCATTTGTAAAATTAAAAACTGCGATGATTTATTTACAAAGTGGACTTGATAAAAATGAGCAGGATTTAAACAGAGCTGAAATGGTGTTTAAGAATTTATCCGAATATTTCGACGACCTTGATTTTCAAACGGGGGTAATAAATTCGATTACAGGATTGGCAAAATGCTATCTTGCATCTAACAGAAGAAAAGATGCTGAAGCGTTTATGAAAGATTTGAATCGCTTAATGGAAAAAAACAGTATTAGTCTTAAAAATAAAATAACCGAAAATTTTGCAATCATTCCACAAATAACCGGCTCAATAAATCTGAATGAATATTTCTTTAATCATAGCAAAGCAAATGACTTAATTGAATTTAATATGAGAATTGATGAAAACAATAAAAGGTATCTCTTAAAGAACCAGCTTTACTTTAATCTGAGTGACGTGGAGAAAAATGAACTGATAGATTCTCTTAAGCAAGTTGATTCGCAGATTGATTTTCTTTCTTTCGAGCTTGCAAATGAGAAGTCGAATGAGAAGTATTCCAACTCAAAAAAAATTAAGAGTTATCAAATATTGTTGAAAGAGATTGGGAAAAAATATGATAATAAATTGCTCAAGGTTTTGTTGGAAGAATTTAACTTAAAACAGAACATTAATTTGAAGGATATTCAAAAAAGGTTAGATAGCAGCTCAGCTCTTTTAGCATTCATATCGTTCGAAGATTCGATTCTCGCATGTGTAATCTCCGGTAATCGGATTAAAGCAGTATCGATACCACTTAATAATTCGGTGCTTAAAGGACAGATTAATGCTTTGGGACAAAATTTAAAAGAAGCAAATATTTATTCCTCAGCCAGCATTTTAAACGGTATGTATAATAGAATCATAAATCCTATTGAATTAGATATAAGCAATTTTCATAATCTGTTTATTTATACAAGCGGTTCGGACTTTCTAGATATGATTCCATTTCATGCATTGATAGATAATGATAAACAAATATTGCTGAGCAAGTATCATATTTTTTATTTCAGCGGGATATCATCCGGAGCTGAAATTTCCGGTAATTCTAATTTAATAGTTCATGATGGGTCAGCCCGGTTTAAGAATATCGATACAAAAGAGTTGACTGCAAATTTGATTAAAACATCGAACACACTAAAAGATGAATTGCTGAACAAAGATATTAATTCGATAATATTTTTAACGGGTGCCTACTATAATCCCGATCAAAATTTCTTAATATATTTAGAAACATTTTCTGATTCAGCCTCAATGCCTGAGTTTAATATCACGCTTGGCGAGGCTAAAGCATTGAGAGTTGAAAACATCTTTACCAAATATCTTTTTACTTATAAAAATGAACCTGTGAAACAGCTCGCCGGATTATTCCCCAATGCAAAGAATTTTGTAATCGAAAGATATAGTCTGCCCGAAAAAATACATGGTGCATTTGAATCGGAGATTATTAAGAAAGTTAATTTGCAAACAAATTTTAGTCGTCTCTTAAAGAGGGTCTCGGAAGAACTCCCACTAAAAGAAAGAATTTACGCAGCAGCGTATTTCCATTACGTACAGATGTAGGTGAGTTATCAACCTTTAGCTTTCCTTGTAAGTGAATTAATAGGTGTTTATATTTTTTATATGAAAAAAATAATCATCGGATTGGTATTATTAACTGCTTTGATTTTTAGTAATTGCGGCGGCGGCATTGGACCGGAACCGGAAATACCAAAGGAAGAAAAAGCCGGCTTCAGCGGAACGGTTTATTTCAAAGGTGAATGGAATCCTTCTGTAAAAAGAACCCACTTAGTAGTATTCAAAGATCCGCTTCTTTCTGCCGCAGATTTTAATATTTTTAACTTAAAATTTGTAAGTCTTGAAATTCCGTTTGGAACTCAAGAATACAGTTATAATTCAACGGATTCGGCTTACATTCCAATTTCAG
The DNA here is from genome assembly GCA_964612385.1 of uncultured Ignavibacteriaceae bacterium. Classification (GTDB taxonomy): domain Bacteria; phylum Bacteroidota; class Ignavibacteria; order Ignavibacteriales; family Ignavibacteriaceae; genus JAGUYG01. Next base: position 4,573 of record CAZTDB010000067.1, on the reverse strand, counting down.
CAGGAGAGTATTCGTATGTTGCAGTTGCACAATCCTTAACTGAAGAGTTATCGTTAGATAGAAAAGACTGGTTTGTTGTAGGTGTTTATTTCGCCGAAGGTGACTCAATAAATCCGGGTAAGCTTATTATTCCCGAAAAGACTCTCATAAAAGGAATAGATATTATGTGCGATTTCAACAATTCGCCGCCCCAGCCGCCGGGAGGTTTGTGATGAAAAAAACGTTAGCCTTCATATTTATTTTCACGGGTTTAATATATGCACAAACTTACAGTATAAAAGGTGTTGTAACGGATAGCTCAGGAAACCCGCTTACCGGCGTTAATGTGCTGTTAGTAGGTACTAAATTCGGTACCGCTACAAATACCGCCGGTTATTTTGAATTGAAAAATTTAGCTCCCGGAAATTATTCAATACGTTTTTCCATGATAGGATACGAACGACTTATTCTTAGAAATGTTACGATATCTAATCAATCAATTGAGCGAACAATAGTTTTACAAGAAAAAATCCTTCAATCCGAACAAGTAATTGTAACTGCCGGCAAGCACGAGCAAAAAATCGGTGATCTGCCTGTAAGCGCTTCAATTGTTGAACCGGATTTCATTGAAAAAAAAGCTTTCACAAATCTCGAACATGTATTGCGCTATGCCCCGGGTATAAACATGACAGAAGGACAAATAAGCATCAGAGGTTCCAGCGGTTACAGCAGAGGTGCTGGAACGAGAGCTTTAGTAGCAATTGACGGAATTCCATATTACACAGGCGATACAGGTGAAACTATCTGGGAAGTTTTTCCGCTTCATACTATAGAGAGAATTGAAATAATAAAAGGTGCATCAAGCTCGCTATACGGTTCCTCGGCAATCGGCGGCGTAATAAATGTGATTACAAAACCGATTCAAAAATCTCCGGTTACATTCATCAAAAGTCATTTCGGATTTTATGACAAACCGTCGCATGAAGAATGGGATTGGTCAGATAATCTCAGAACATTCAATGGACTGACCGTTGCTCATTCAAATAGAATTGGTAATATTGGATTTGGAGCTTCATTTACCCGTTATGAAGATTTAAGCTACAAACAGAATAATGCTTCAAAAAAATATATCGGATTTCTGAAGAGCACAATCGATTTTGACGATGCCTCCTCAATTACTTTTCTTGCAAATTCATTCAACAAGCGAGGCGGTAGTTTTTTATACTGGAAGAATTCGCGAAATGCATTAGTACCGCCTGATAACGATCAAGGCGAAACAATAAGCACCAACCGGTATATGGCAGGATTACTGTTTAAACGCTTCATACTCGATGGAACTCTGCTTAATGTAAAAGCTTCTTATTACAGAAACAATTGGTCGGATAAGAGCGAAGTTCAAAACAATTCTACTTCTAATTTATATCGAGGTGAAATTCAAACTACATCTGAAATATTTAGTAATGCCATACTGGTTTCAGGAATTGAAGGAAGTACCGCTAATGTAAAATCAAATATTTTCGGTAATCCCGGTTACTTTGGGTTTGGCGTTTACTCTCAATTAGACTATTCATTCAATTTGCCAGTCACGCTTACTTTTGGTATTCGTTACGATTTAGTAAAGATCGACACACTGGAAAGCAGCGGCGCGGTTTCTCCAAAGCTTGGGTTGAATATTAAATTATTCGACGAATTAAGATTTCGTGCTTCTATCGGAACCGGTTTCAGAGCGCCTTCTCTAGCCGAAACATTTACCTCAACTTCAACAAGTGGAATAACGGTAAAGCCGAATCCGCATTTAAAGCCGGAAAAAAATTTCTCGCTTGAGGCAGGTTTATTTTATAATCCGGTTCAAAGCATTTCGTTTGATCTAGCATTTTTTAGAAATGAATATTTCGATTTTATCGAGCCGGGAATTGATCCAACCGACGGTCTGGTAATTTTCGATAACGTAACGAGAGCAAGAATTCTCGGCTTTGAATTCAACACAAAGATTTTTTTATTTGATGAGGACCTCACCCTCAGTGCCAATTATACATACTTATGGGCACGCGATATTAACGAACGTAAGTTTTTAAAATATCGACCGAGACATCTTGCCGTAACGGGAATTGACTATAAAATTGGTTCATTTGAGCTTGGCGCTGATTTTCGATACTGGAGCCGTATTGAAGAAATTGATTTCGAATTGATAGAATTAGGTTTAGTTCCCGAAGGCGATAAAAGAGTTGCTGTTTATGTATTGGATTTAAGAGGCGGGCTTAGTTTTTCCATAGTAGGGTTAGCTTTGAAATGTTATCTTAATGTGAACAATGCTTTAAATTATAATTATGTTGAGCTTATCGGAAACGTAGCACCGATAAGATATTTTAATCTTAGTCTTGAAATTTCTTTATAGACATTCAGGGGAGTTTATGTTCATTGACACACACGCACATCTGTTTTATCCTAATTTTAATGAAGACATTGACGAGGTAATTAACCGGGCGAAAGATGCAGGGGTTGATTACATAGTCGTCCCTGCAACCGATATTAAAACTGCGAAGGAAACCATAAAACTTTTAGATAAATACGAAATTCTTTATGGCGCCGTGGGTGTCCATCCGCATGAAACAAAGGATTGGAATTCTGCTCTGCTTGATGAACTCAAGCAGCTTGCCAAGCATCAAAAAGTTGTGGCAATTGGTGAAATTGGTTTGGATTATTACTATGATTTTTCACCTAAAGAAAAACAGGTAGATGCATTTAAAGCTCAAATTGATCTTGCACTTCAGCTTAACTTGCCAATTGTTGTTCATAATAGAGATTCTGACAAGGATATGATGGAGATTATTAAGCAGTATGCAGGGACCGGCTTGCGGGCACAATTCCATTGCTTTAACGGTTCGTTGGAGGATATGCGCGACTTAATAAGGATGCATCATTTTATTTCTTTTACAGGCAACATCACTTTTGCTAAAGCAGATAAATTAAGAGAGATCGCTTCAAAAACCCGGCTTGAACATCTTTTGCTCGAAACCGACTCTCCATTTATGACCCCTGTTCCTAATAGAGGAAAACGAAATGAACCGGCTAATGTTCTTAAAGTAGCTGAAGCAATAGCCGAGCTTCACAAGTTTTCCTTAGAAGATATATCGAGGATAACATCCCTTAATGTGTTTCGTTTCTTTGGAATAGGAAGCGAACCGAAAACAAGCTTCACTTATAAGATTGGGAATTCGCTTTATGTGAATGTAACAAACCGGTGCGATTCGGACTGTATTTTTTGTCATCGGAAAAATGATGCCTCCGTTAAAGGTTATAATTTGAAAATGAGTAAAAGCGAAGAACCTGAGGCTGATGTTTTTATTAAAGAAATAGGTGATCCGACTAAGTATGACGAAATTGTTTTTTGCGGTTTTGGCGAACCCACTATTAGATGGGATGTTGTAAAAACAATTGCACAGTATGTTAAGGATAACGGCGGCAGAACAAGACTTAATACTAACGGTCACGGAAATTATATTAATAAAAGAAATATTACTCCTGAACTTAGCGGTCTTATAGATGAAGTTTCTATCAGCATTAACACTGTTGATCCGCGGCAGTATGCAGAAATTATGCGCGTGGAAACCAGAATGTTTAATGAAATGATAAACTTTGCCAGAGGTGCAAAGGCTTTTGTTGAAAGAGTAACGATGACTGTAGTATCGATCGATCAGGTAGAAATAGAAAAAGCCCGGAAAGTGGTTCAGGAAAAAATCGGTGCTGAGTTTAAGGTTAGGGAATATTTTTAAACTATTTCATAATTAAAATAACTATTGCTCAATTGCTGAATTATCAAATTGTTTAATGGTATTGTTATTCGGTTAAAAAGATATTTTTTCACGTTACTTGACTTAATTACTCACGTTACGCAGAACTATAAAAACCTTGTCAAGTTGATCCTTTGGAAAGGTCTCTGGCTTCAGACCTTTTCCGAATGCATTCGGGATCACTTTGACAAGGTCTAATGAAGTGACCTCGTCAAAATGATCCTGTGGAAAGGATAATGCATAAGGTGAGTTAATCAATTAAACTTGAACAAAAAATATGAAGCAATTCAAATAAGATGAACTACTATAAAGAATTTACCGTAACCGCCGAACCATTCATACCCGAAATTGTTTCGAGCCTTTTATGGGAGTTAGAAATTACAGGCATAAATGAAGAAGTGAATTGTCTAAAAGTTTTTGCCTTCAGTAGTTCAAATGTTACTGTTGAGCAAATGAATGAAGTCCTGCAGCGGCTTATAAACGAAAAGCTCTTACGGAATTTTTATGTTGAAGAAAATTTGATTGAAGATAAAAACTGGAATGAAGAGTGGGAGAAAAATGTTCAGGTAGTTAAGCTGACGGAACATATTGTAGTCAGACCAACCTTTCGCGATTACTCGCCCGCCGAAGATGAAATAGTTATAACGCTTGATCCGAAGATGTCGTTCGGTACCGGAGACCATCAAACAACCAAGTTAATGGTTATGGCGATAGAAGAATATATTAAGCCCGGTGATAAAGTACTTGATATAGGCAGCGGTACAGGTATTCTTGCAATAACGGCAGTAAAATTGGGTGCAGCC
>CAZTDB010000066.1:0-9043 GCA_964612385.1 uncultured Ignavibacteriaceae bacterium | reverse complement strand
AGCTAAGTGCAGAAATAGCAAATCACTTTTATTATCTTCTTGACAGCTTGAACATTCAATTGAACATTGAGCAAGCACGAAACAACCGGCTATTTATTGAGCAAAGATATTTTCAAAACCTTGCCGATTTAAGGGCAGCCGAAGATTCTCTTTACCAATTCCAAAAAAAATATGGGATAGTTGCAGTTCCCGAACAATTGGAAGTCGCAGTTAAAGCATCAGCCGAAATTGAAGCACAATTAGCGACTAAAGAAATGGCTGCGCATTTTATAAAGCTTCAGTTTGGCGAAAATTCGCCTCATTATCAAGGAGCTTTATTGGAGGTGAATTTATTGAGAGACAGAGTCAAAGAATTAAAAAATGCCGAGAAGTTGACGACCCTTACTAATGTCCTCTTTCCTTTCAAGGAGATGCCGGATATATCGATTCAGTATTTAAGAGCCTTCAGAGAAGTTGAAATACAGCAGACCATCTTAGAGATAATTGTCCAGCTTTACGAGCAGGCAAAAGTAGAAGAGCAGAAAAGTATTCCAACAGTATTTTTATTAGATAAAGCAGTACCGCCTCAGTTGAAAGATTCGCCGAAGAAGGCTTTCATTGTTCTGCTTAGTGTGTTTTTAACTTTCTTCATTATGATCGTAATTGTATTTCAAGCAGATAAATCTCTGAATAGAAAGGAATACAAAAACCCACTGGAAGAAAAAGGGCTAAAATTTTACTCATGGATAATAAAGTCATATAGAATTAAGATATAAAATGTCGATTCTAATCACAGTCGTTATTGGATCCGGCGCACTTTTTTTTAGTAGAATCATTTTTAAAAGTTGGTTTAATCATCTTGCGCTGTATACCGTTTCTTGGTCCCTTGTCATTATTTTGTATGAAATTAAATTGATGAGGTATATCGATCTCTCGTCAGAAGCTTGGATAACTATCAGCTACAGTTTCTTTACTTTTTTTTTAGGGGTAATCACGATTTTTTTAGCTAGAGATTCTCTTGGTAAAGACAATAGTGTGCTTAAGAATCGTAGGGATATTCCTTATTTAGTTGCTGACAATGGGAAGTTGTTAAAGTATCTAATCCTCTTTTTTTCCTTACTTGGTTTATTAAACGCATTTCAGCATTGGTATATTCTGATTAGAGAATTTGGTGATTTACAAACTGTTCTGATCCGTGCAGGATTAGTTTATAAGTTACGAACTGAGGGTGAAATTAAAGGTGTGATTCCATATGTATATATCAGTTCATATATAGCAGTTGTCTTAGCTGGAATTTATACAGCTTATAAAAACAAGCTTACCTTAATTGCGATTTTACCTTTTCTGGCTATTATTATAAAAGAAATTGCAAGTGTAGGTAGAGCGGGAATATTAATAGGATTTCTTGAATTTATTATTAGTTTCTTCTTGTTTAGGCAGTTAATCAGAACTACCACAGAAAAAACTTTGCACTTTTTAAAAAAGAAGAATATAATAATAGCAATTACTATCATTACGATACTTTTTGCTTTTAGTGCAACGGTGGTAAAATCTTTGCGTGGTCCTGTTGAAAGCTTTAAGGGGACTACCACAGCATTAAACAGAGTAAAAGGAGGTGAAGTGATAAGTCCGTCAATATACCTTTACGCTAGTGCACATATTGGAGTGTTAAGTAAGTATCTTGAAAATCCCGATGAAAAGGTTATGTTCGGTGAAAATACTTTCCAACCAGTCTATAATCTAATATCTAAATTTGGAATAATAAAACATCCAAATTTTTTTCAGAAAGGATATCTTATCCCCATGTGGACAAATACTGGAACTTACTTGAGAGAGATTCATGCTGACTTTGGTTATGTAGGATTATTTATTTTTCCATATCTGTTAGGATTTGTCACAACTTTGTTTTGGTTTAGATCTTTCGAGCGAGGGAAGATGTTAGATTTCATTATCTTAATTTATCTCTATCTAATCATCGGATTGTCGTTCCTTGTAATGATAACAAGAACTTCTGTCTGGTTTATCAGTTTTTTTTGTTTGTTGATAATAGTTCCATTAACTGAAAAATATATAAAAAGAAAATATTGCTAATTTTTAATTTATTGATATCCTAAAATTAAATTTTCATCTACCTTTGAATATCAAGCATTCAAACCCACTGATAAATAATATTCTATCATTAGTTCTTGGACAGGGTGGAAATTTATTAATAAATTTTGTCTCCATTTCTCTCACAGCTCGATATCTTGGCGTTAATAATTTCGGTAATTTCAACTATTTGTTAGCAATTGTTACCGTAACTTCAAAATTAATTGATCTCGGACTTTCACAAATTGTATTCAGGGAAGTATCCAAATCAAATAATTATTCGATTCTGCATACAGCAATATCGATTAGAATAATCCTTTACCTAATTACATTATTTCTGTTTAATGTTATTATTCTATCATTAAACTTTAGCTATACAGAAATTTTCATTATAAATATATTGTTTCTAAACATTCTTATCTCTTCCAAATTCCAAAATTTTAGAGAACTATTTGATATACCTTTTAAAGTTTCTCTAAAAATGAGTTATTCTGCTCTTATGACAAATTTAGATAATTTAATTTATTTAGCTCTAATAATGATACTACCTGTTTTTAATGGTGGATTGCTTTATGTTGTAATTGCATACGTAATATCAAATTTTCCTGGCTTCTTTCTTATTCTTTATTTCAACAAAAAAAGATTTAATTATTTTCCCAGATTTCTATTAATTAACTGGAACTTTCTACTAAAAGAATCATTACCTCTTTTTGGTTATATTTTATTGCTTGCAATATATCAGCAGGCTGACATATTATTATTAAAGACCCTTATTAATCCGCATGACACTGGAATTTATGCCGCTGCAATCAGACTTACATTGCCTTTTGGAATTATCCCTTTTGCATTGATTACGACAGTATTTCCGTTGATCGTTAGAAAAAGTTATACTGCTAATGTTGATGATCCGATTTCGAATAGAGCAGAAATAAACTCAATAGTATTCAAAGTCCTATATCTTATATCATTTTCAATAGCAGCAGTATGCAGTTTTAAAGCTTCTCAAATCGTTTCCTTTATTTTTGGTCTCGAATACAAAGAGTCTGCGATTCCTATGATAATTCTGTTTTGGTCACAAATTTTTCTTTATTTCAATTTTTTCACAAGCGATTTAATAACCATAAAAGGAAGACAAATTTATAACTTAATCTATGCATTACTTATAGTTAGTGTAAACATTACATTAATCTTGATATTAATCCCCCACTTTTCATACTTTGGAGTATCAGTATCTAAATTGTTGGCAACGTTTTGCGGGTTTGTTTATTTATTATTTATTACAAAAAAGGAAGCAATAAAATTTAAACTGATTAATCTGAATACAATTTCCTGGTCAGTCATAGTAGTGTGCGGGTTGATGATCCTATCTAATTTACCCCTATTACCTTACTTAATTATCTCTATACTTGTAATTTTAGCTATAACCATATTAACTAAATTTTTTAATCTAAATGAAATAATTTTAATCACAAAATCCATAGATAAAAAGAGATGGAGCGAGATAATAGCCAAAATATATTAGTCTCGATAATTATTGTAAATTACAATTCATTTGACTTGTTAGATAAGTGTTTAAAATCTTTAATAAGATTTACTAAACTAAAAGACTACGAAATCATTGTAGTCGATAATAATTCTACACAAGGAAAAATTGAGGATATTCTAAATCAATATAAAGGCATTAACCTAATAAAAAATTCCACAAACAGAGGATTTGCAGCAGCGAATAATCAGGCAATTAGAATTGCTAAAAGTGAATATATTTTGCTCTTAAATAATGACACCGAATTTATTGAAGATACGATATCTAAAATCTTAGATTTCTACAAAAAGAGAAATGAGCGCTTATTAATTGGCTGCAAACTTTTGAATGAAGACGGTTCTTTACAACCTTCGGTTTACCAGTTTCCCACGATACTTAATATTTTTTCTTCTAATTTTTTCCTGTATAGAGTATTTCCAAAGTCTAAGCGTTTTAATAAATATTATTTAAAAGAGCTGGTAATTAAAGAACCAATCGAGGTTGATGTTGTTATAGGTGCTGTCATTTTCTGCAAGAAGTCGGATTTAATGAAATTGAATGGATTTGATGAAAGGTTTTACTTTTATGCCGAAGAAACAGATTTGTGTAAAAGATTTAAAGATCTTGGAGGTAAAGTAATTTATTATCCCAATACGGCAATTTACCATAAGGGGGGTGGAGCTACGGGTAATAATTCATGGTTTAAGTATAAACATCAGGCAATAGCATACATTAAATATTATCAAAAACATTTTACAGGTATCAATCTTGCCTTGATATTATTCTTTCACTTTAGTGGAGTGCTCCTGCGAATTCCTATCCTTTTTATCAGCGGTATTTTTTTACTTGATAAACATTTAATAATCAGAGCTTTCTATTATCTAAAACAAATATTTATATATCCCAAAAATGAATTTAAAACACAAAAGGATAAATGAAAAAAATACTAGTAATTTTCGGAACCCGACCCGAAGCAATCAAGCTTGCGCCGGTTATAGCAGAGTTAAAAAAAGAAAAAAAGATTAAAACCATCGTCTGCTCTACAGGGCAGCATAGGGAAATGCTGAAACAGGTGCTCGATATATTTAAATTGAATATCGATCACGATCTCGATTTGATGAAGCCAAATCAGGATTTGTACGATATAACTGTTCATTCAACGGGAAAATTAAAAAAGGTTTTGACTGATTTATCGCCTCATCTTCTGCTCGTACAAGGCGATACAACCACAGCTTTTATTGCCGCTCTGTCTGCTTTTTATTCAAAGATTAAAATCGGACATGTTGAGGCGGGTTTGCGAAGTTACAATATTTATAGCCCCTATCCCGAAGAAGCAAACAGACGCTTCATATCCATTTTAAGCGATCTTAATTTTGCGCCAACCCAGGATGCAAAAGAAAATCTTTTAGCTGAAGGTACGGCTTCCGATAAGATATTTGTTACAGGCAATACAGTAATCGATGCACTTCTTCAAGTGAAAAAGATTTTGCAGGTAAAATCAAACTCCGAAAAAATATCAAGAGATCTTGCTAAACACCTGCCCATCAATATTTTTGAAAAAGAGTTTATTCTTGTAACTATGCACCGGCGCGAAAAGTTTGGTGAAGAGTTCCGGAAGGTTTTAATGTTATTAAAGCAAGCTGCTGCAAAGTATCCTCAATACAATTTCGTATATCCTGTACATCTTAATCCGAATGTTAAGCAGCCGGTAAAAGAAATTTTGGAACAAACCGATAATTTCTATCTGGTATCTCCGCTTGATTATATGAAATTTATTTACCTGATGAGTAAGTGCCGCTTTATCATAACCGATTCCGGCGGTGTTCAAGAAGAGTGTTTTGTCTTCAAAAAACCTGTTATCGTAATGCGAGACGTAACGGAAAGGAATGAGGCTGTTAAAGCAGGATATGCATTCCTAACCGGAAGTAATGATAAAGTATTTCAAGCAGCTTTCAATAAAATCGAAAATGCACTTAATAAGGAAAAGAATCTGTTCCTCACGAAAAATCCATTCGGAGATGGTAAGGCATCCCAACGCATAGTTAAAATAATCAAGAAGAGTCTTGGAATTAGATAGTATTGTTTAACTATTGTCTTCACCGAAGAATCATACTTAAGAAGCGCCTTATAAATGGTTTTATCCTTGTAAATTCTTTAACTTTCGCCTCGTAAATTTTAGGATGCAATGATCAAAGGCAGAGATATAATTATATTCTCCGATGACTGGGGAAGATACCCTTCCACACTGCAGCACATCGGAAAAATACTCGCGAATTATAACAGAATTATTTGGGTTGGTTCTCTTGGCTTAAGACAGCCAAAACTAAGTTTAATAGATATTAAACGTTTCGTTGAAAAATTTAAGCGAATATTTTTCAAAAAAAAAAGGAGCAGCAACAATAAAAATGTAATCGAATTCAATCCTGCAATAATTCCTTTTCATGATTGGGCTTTAGTTAGAAAAATTAATTCAGTTTTACTCATTAAGCAGATAAAAAAAATTCTTAAAGAACATCATTTTATGCGCCCAATATTAATTACTACTACTCCCATTATGGAACAGCTTGTTGGTAAATTGGGTGAATCTTCAAGCCATTATTTCTGTTTGGATGATTTCACGTTGTTCGAAGGTGCGTTTAAATGTATTGACGAACTTGAAAAGACTCTTCTGAAAAAAGTAAACACAAGTTTTTCAATATCCGAAAATTTAAGGCATTCTCGTGTTCCTGCCACAGGCAATAGTTTTTTTCTTCCTCAGGGCGTAGATATTGAACACTTTATGCAAACGGCTGAAACAATACCGGATAAAATAAAAAATTTGCAAAAGCCGATAATCGGTTTTTTTGGATTAATTGCGCCTTGGATCGATCTGAACCTCATAATCAAATGTGCTGTTCAATATCAAGATTATTCTTTCTTACTTATCGGAAAAAATGCAACTGATTTAACTGTGCTCAAGGTTTATAAGAATATCGTATACATGGGGGAAGTTCCATATTCGCAGCTTCCGTCTTATGCAAAAGCTTTTAATGTGGGGCTTATACCATTTAAAATAAATGAATTAACACGGGCAGCGAATCCATTAAAACTTCTTGAATATTTATCGCTCGGAATTCCGGTAGTTTCGACAGATTTACCGGAGGTTCGTAAGTTTGAGAAATATGTTTATGTTGCGGTAGATGATAGAGAGTTTGTCGAGTTAATTAACAAAGCAGCTAATGAACAAAGCGCTGATCAAAAAAAATTACGGATTGAAGAAGCTCGGAGATTTTCGTGGGAAACTATTACCGAAAATGTTTCAGAAATAATTTTACGAACAGAAGAAAAATGATAAAAAGTGTAAGAGATTTCAGGAAGTAAGTTTTGCGAAAGAAGAATTTCCTTATTGTAACCCAATATTTTCCACCCGAAATAGGCGGCGGTTCGCAGCGTAGCGTCGGGTTTGCCGAAGAATTAAAACAGCTTGGATTGGATATATCCGTTGTTACCCCATTCCCAAGCTATTTAATGCATAAAGATGAAGTTGCTACAAAATTTAAATTATTCGAAAAGCAAAAGGAAAACGGAATTACTATTTACCGAACCTTTGTATATGCATCGGATAGAGCAAACTTTTTGAAGAGAATATTCTACTACCTTACATTCACGGTTTCGGCATCGCTGGTAATACTAATCGAACTGCGCAGAATAGATTATGTAATGACTATATCACCGCCGTTATTTACCGGATTAGTTGGTCTATTCGCGAAGTATATTAAATCGGCTAAGTTCATTTTTGATATAGGCGACCTGTGGCCCGAATCGGCAATTCAACTCGGTTTCTTGAAGAATAAATTTTCCATTTGGCTTTCGGAGAAATTGGAAAGGATTATCTATAAAGGAAGCGATTGTATAAACGTGGTAACAAATCAAACTCTTAAAAAAATTACCTCTCTTCATTCTTATATAAAAAGAATTTTATACGTTCCAAATTTTGTTGATACCGCAAAAGTAAAAAGACAATCAAAGAATATTGAGCTGATGGATAAACTTAACCTGCATGGAAAACTGGTATTTGGATATGCGGGAAACATCGGAAGTGCGCAGGGATTAAAGATAATTACAGATGCGGCAAAATTAACAATTGAAAATAATGAGATTGTTTATTTGATTATCGGTGACGGATTGGAAAAAGAATTGATTCAAGATGAAATTAATTCAAACAATCTTAAAAATGTAATATTAATTCCGCCGGTATCACGCGATCAAATAATAAACTACATAGGCTTATTCGATGTAATGATTATTCCACTAGTGAATAATGAATTGTTCAAGATAACTATACCTTCGAAGTTATACGAAAGCATGGCTGCCGAAATACCCGTACTGCTTTGTGTTGACGGTGAAGCAAAATCGGTTATTGAAAAATATAATTGCGGCTTTTTTGTTCAGCCTGAAAATGCGAAAATGCTTGCTGAAAAAGTTAATTATTTCTTCAACAATAAAAATTTAATTGAAGAGCTTGGAAAGAACGGCAGAGCAGGCGCAGAAAATGAGTTTGACAGAAGGAAGGTAGTATCCGGTTTCTATAATAGTTTGATAGAATGAATAAAACAGTAGAAAAAATATTAATCTTAACCGTTGATTTTATTGCAATCAACCTTGCATGGATTGCCTACTTTGTTATACGCGTTAAATCCGGATGGTTTGAACTTTTATCAATGCCGGAATTCCTGCTGCCCATGCTCGTAGTTTACATCTATTGGTTAATCATCTTTACATTTGTCGGAATGTATAGAACCTGGTTTGCTTCATCACGCTTTGATGAGTTATCCACATTGTTCAAAGCATCTTTCGTGGGGGTGTTTATTTTATTCTTCTTAATCTTTATTGATGATTATATCCACGGTGTGGCTTCAACCACCAGAATACTAATTTTTATTTATTGGGGTTTGTTCCTTTTCTTTGTCGGAACCGGACGGCTTTTACTGCGAAGCATTCAAAGAAATTTATTAATAAAAGGATACGGCAGAAAAAATGCTCTTATTATCGGCTTCAACGAGAAAGCAAAAGATGTGCATGATCAACTGATTGAACATAGAGCGTTAGGGCTGGATGTAAAAGGTTATGTGGCGGTTGATTCAAACAATATCGGAATGGCTTACAAGGATATTCAAGTAGTAGGTTCGGTTGATCAAATACAACATTATATTGACGAACACTTCGCCAAGGAAATAATTATTGCTCTTGATAAAAGCGACCACGATATCCTTGTTGAATTGATAGCCAAATGCGATCCGAAGAACGTCGGTATAAAAATAGTACCCGATCTTTATGAAATCCTAAGCGGGCAGGCAAGAACAATGCAAATTTATGGGCTGCCATTAATCGATATAAATCCCGAGTTGATGCCCGAATGGGAAAAGAAATTAAAACGGCTTATAGATATTGCAGTCTCGATGTTAATATTATCGG
>CAZTDB010000065.1:0-9077 GCA_964612385.1 uncultured Ignavibacteriaceae bacterium | reverse complement strand
CAACGCAAGCAATTCCACAATCAGGATAAGAATGATTAAGAGGACAGCGGTAACAGTTGCATTCGGGCGCAAAGATAACCCCGTCAATTTTCCCCGAAGGTTCTATTGCCCATCTTCGCGGATCACCGGTAGCTGAGATTGATGCGGCGGTTGAACCATGGTACGAATTATATCTCGAAATGATTTTGTATTTGCCGGTGTACAATCTTGCAATCTTTATTGCCGCTTCATTAGCTTCTGTACCTGAAGTGGAGAAATAAAATTTTTCGAGTCCGGCAGGCAAAACTTCTAACAATAACTTACTTAATTCTGCACGAACTGATGTAGCAAAGCCGGGAGCGGCAAAGGGAAGCTTATTAGCTTGTTCTTCAATAGCTTTTATAACTGCGCGGTTTTTATGTCCAAGCGAGGAACACATAAGTTGTGAAGAAAAGTCAAGATACTTTTTACCGCTGCCGTCAAAGAAATAACATCCTTCGGCATCGGCAACATGAAGAGGTTTCCAGCCTTTTTGATAACGCCATGTACCGTAGGTATGTTTGGCGGTAATAGCAACTACTTCTTCGGTGGTCAATTTTTCACCTGTTGTTTATTTAAAAAATAAGAAATCAGAAGCCAGAATTTATAATTAAGAGAACGCCGGCTCTTCGGAGCTAATTGATTCACCTGAAGAGGCCAATAAAATATTAAACTAATATTCAAATAAAATCAAATTATCAACTTGAAGTCTATAATAAAGCTAATCCTATTTTTCGGACTTCTGACTTAAAACTCCTAAATTCTATCTTTTCAAATGTCTTCATTATACTGTTGTAATTGCATTGTACGATTCAGGTCTTCTATCCCTGAAAAACTGCCAAATGTTTCTTACCTCCTGAATTTCATCTAAATTAAGATCGGCTGTAACAAGCTCATCTTTATCTCGGCTTGCCTGCGCAATAATTTTTCCGCGAGGATTACAGAAGTAACTCTTTCCGTAAAACTCTCCGATATTCCATGGTGCTTCGGTTCCGACTCTATTGATGGCGCCAACAAAATATCCGTTGGCAACTGCGTGTGCCGGTTGTTCTAATTCCCACAGATATTCGGATAAGCCAGCGACTGTTGCCGAAGGATTAAATACTATCTCCGCACCGTTCAAACCAAGTATGCGTGCACCTTCAGGGAAATGGCGGTCATAACAAATATAAACTCCGATATCTGCATAGGCAGTCTTAAATACCGGATAACCGAGATTACCCGGCTTAAAGTAAAACTTTTCCCAAAAACCCGGGTCGCAATGTGGAATATGATGTTTGCGGTATTTGCCTAAATAGTTTCCGTCTGCATCAATTACCGCTGCAGTGTTGTAATAAACTCCGGTCATCTCCTCCTCATAAACAGGAACGACAATAACCATGCTGTGCTTTTTTGCAACCTTCTGCATAAGAGAGGTTGTTGGTCCTCCGGGTACTTTTTCTACGAGTCCGTACCATTTTGTTTTTTGCTCGGCGCAAAAATACGGTCCGTAAAAAAGCTCCTGCAGACAAAGGATTTGAACGCCTTGTCTGGCTGCGTCTTCAATCAGCTTCAAGTGTTTGTCGATCATATCCTTTTTGATTTCTTCGATTGGTCTTTCTGTAGAACCTGCAAGAGTTGCCTGAATTAATCCGCCGCGAATTATTTTTGCCATTGGGTATTCCTTTGTTTACGAGTTATAGTATAAGTAATAAATTAACTTTTTGCACTGCACTTAATGTCTTTCGAATCTTTTCGAAAAATCAACCAATCCGGAAATCACTTTCGTTACTTCGTGTCAGCTTTCAAATAGTCTAATACTTCATTTCTATATTTTATAAAATCTTCAACATCGTTTCTTATTATTTCAAAAACTAATTTGTCATCAACGTCCCAATAAAGATGCACTAACCTATTACGAAATCTTGTCATTAAAATTAATTTTTTTAGAAGATTTTCAGAAATGATACTGTTGCTTTGCATTATTCTAAATGTATCTGCATAATCTTTAGGGATTCCGAGGTTTTCTTTCGATATTATATAATTCCCAATGTTAATGCAGGTTTCTATGGAAATCTGCAGCAAATATCTTCCACTGTAAACGTTTCTTGAGTTACTTAAATAATCTTCTTCGGATAGGATACTTAATTCGTTCAACTCTTTCAAATACGTATCTAATTCTCTGAATAAGTTCTCTATTTTCTGCTTATCTATCATTTAATAACCGTTCGTATTGCTCATTAAAAATGGGATTATAAATAATTAGGTAATCCATATACTGCATTCTTTTATTTACCAGATAATCATAATAAAAACTTTCATCTTTATAAAATAAGAGAGTTCCCTCATTTAATATTTTACCGACAACAATTATCGGAGCATCGTTAAAACTTCTAACATCAAATTTATATTCCGGTAAAATCCGGATTAGATCGCTTTCTATATTAAATTCGCTCATTCGTAAATCATACGGGGATTTTTGACATCTTTGATAGACCGCAATATCTATGTCGCTTAAGGGTGTTTCTAAATTAAGGGCATAAGAACCAAATAAGTAAGCGAATTCAATTTCTTTATAATTAAAAAGATTTTTTTTTATTGTATCAATTAAAATTTTTTTATCCATCGTTTTTAAATCCGAAATTTAATTCTCTGTATTTTGCTTAGCTTACGAACCCCAACTCTTTGCTTCATTTTCCCTCACCATTTACCATTAGCCGGACAAATTATTTATTTGCAAACAAACTTATAATTAATTTCCTTACCCAGCACTTGTTAGCTATGATAAATTTCATCACTTGCTTCACTTTTTAAATGTGAGTTTCTTAATCACGTCATGAAAAAAAATCCAACTACCAACAACAACCTCCAACAAATAACAGACAACCCGCCCACAACCTACCCCCAACCCCCAATCCCCAAATCTCAACTCATCCAATTCGTTCTACTTTCGGGATTCCACTTAATTGTAGTTTTTTTCAGCTTTGTCCAAAATTCGATTGAGCTTTTTCCGGTAATATCTCCCACACCGAATTTTGATTCGTTCCATCCGCCAAAGGAGAATGGCTCTCTGGGAACCGGTACGCCGATATTTACTCCTGTCATTCCGGCACTTACTCTTTCAATTACATATCTTGCTAAACCTCCGCTTTGTGTAAATACCGAAGCGGCATTTCCATACTGAGAGCTGTTCTGAATCTCGATTGCCGAATCAATATCCTTTGTGCGGATAATTGATAGAACAGGACCGAATACTTCTTCCTTAGCAATTTTCATATCCGGACGTACATAGTCAATCACAGTTGCTCCAACATAAAAGCCGTTTTCTTTTCCCTCAACTTTATAATTTCTGCCATCGACCAACACCTTTGCACCCTGCTGCTCAGCTTCTGTTATATAATTTTCAATTCTCTCTTTTGCTTGCTTAGATATAACAGCCCCGAGGTTTTTACCGGGGATAATTTTTCTTGCCTCGTCGCATAGCTTATCTATTATATGATCGATGCTGCCGACCGCAACCATTGCCGAGGCAGCCATGCAGCGCTGCCCTGCACAGCCCGACATTGAAGCAGCAACATTTGATGCCGTCATTTCAACATTAGCATCGGAAAGAACTATTAAATGGTTTTTTGCACCGCCTAAAGCTAAAACTCTTTTAAATTTAGATGTCCCCCGTTGATAAACAATCTTTGCAACCTTTGTGGAGCCGACGAATGTGACAGCATCAATTCCGGGATGATCGCATATAGCTTCAACAACTTCTTTGCTTCCGTGAACTACATTGAATACACCGTCGGGTAAACCGGCTTCTTTCAGTAATTCGGCAATCCGGTTTGCACTTAAAGGTACAAGCTCGGATGGTTTCAGAATCATCGTATTGCCTAAAACAAGTGCATTCGGAATAGTCCAATTTGGTACCATATTCGGAAAATTGAACGGAGTAATTGATGCTACAACTCCCACAGGATAGCGGTCAACTCTGCATTCCACGCCGCGGCTTACCTCCATAATTTCACCGGCAGCTAACTGCGGCAGGGCACAGGCAAATTCAGTTACTTCAATACTTTTTTCAATCTCTGCAACTGCTTCGGGAATAGTCTTGCCGTTTTCTTCATGAATCAGTTCAGATAATTCCGTTAGATTTTTCTCTAACAATTGTTTGTATTTGAAAAAAATCTGCACGCGTTCTTTTATAGGTATGCGCGACCAGCTTTCGAATGCTTTTCTTGCTGCCGACACCGCTTTATCTAAAGCATCATAGTTTGAAAGAGGAACCATTGAGATTAAAGATCCGTCAAGCGGTGATAAAACTTCTAAATGATCGGCTGCATCGGTCGTTAATTCCCCATTAATACAATTCTTCAATTCGGGATATTTCATTGTGCTGCCTATAATTGATTAATCTATTATCAACTTATTAATGCGCGTTTGAATTACTAATTGAAAATATAAATTTTACTTTTTAAATACAAAGGGATTCTAATACACCTCGACTCCGGAAAGTATGCTGTTGATAAGTCTTAATTGAGGCGGACAGTATAATAGTCTTTGATAATTATGTCCGCGACCTGTTCTCCCGAGATCAAGATGATATTGAAGGTCTTTATTAATTTTATTAACTCACCCACATATAACGCTTGAAATATTGTCCAACCCGAAGGGTTCCTTTGGAAAAGTCTCATGCGGAGGAATAATGGGACATAGGAATGTTGCTTTTTAACATTTTTCCTCCAAGGGAGTCCTATGGACATTATTCCACTACTCCAACATTCCATTTCTTTACCTAAATCAATTCACTTAATACACCCACTATTATTTCGCAAAAAAGATTTTTATATTGCCATGAGGCTAATTGCATTTCTATTTAATCACTGAACGGCTGCCGGATGGCAAAACAATTTTATTACTCCATGCTGGACGATGGTTCTCTTCTTAAGAAACTGCTGAACAGCGAAAAAAACAAAGAAGAACTTTGGGCGGAATTCGTGCGCCGTTTCTCAAAGCTGCTTCTGAAAGTTATCTGGCAGTTTGAAAGAGATAAAGATGAAGTGATGGAAAAATATTTATGGATTTTTACCAGACTGGCTGATAATGATTTTTCCATCCTAAGAAAGTTTAATTATTCACAGGGCAAAAACATACCCAAATTCTCAACCTGGTTTGTTGCAGTAGTTAGAAATTTATGCATCGATGCACATCGTTCCGTTCACGGTCGCAAAAGGTTTCCGAAAGCGCTGCTTAATCTTTCGGAAGATGACAGAAAAGTGTTTGAGCTTTATTTCTGGAAGGGAAATTCAATTGAAGAAATAGAGCATAAGATGGGTCAAAATCATAACGATGAGCATAACTTTGTAACGGCATCAATTGAGCGCATTGAGAATTTACTACACCGTTCGAGGGATTCTATTCGTTTGGATAATAAAGGCTACATTACAATCTCAACGGAGGAATTTTCAAATGAAATTGCCGCTCAGGAAGAAGAATTTGACGAGCTGGAAAGCTTATCCGAAAGCTGGCTTAATATGCTGCCTGCTCAAGAACGGCTTGTTCTTCGCTTAAGGTTTTGGGAGGATTTAAGCGTAAAAGAAATTTCAAAAGTAATGAATATAATCCCCGAGCAAAAAATATATGCCATGATTCAAAAAAACTTAAAGCAGCTAAGAAGATTGGCAGAGCGCGATTATCCTAAATAAAAATGAACTTAAATTCCGTATTATATTAGTAAACAGAAATTATTAATTATGCACCTTAACGAATCCCAATTAATTCTTTATTTAGAAGGAAAGATTTCAGCGGAAGAAAAACGAGCTTTCGAACAGCATCTTTCCGATTGTTATTCATGCACAGAGCAATTGGCGGATATCTATAAACTAACTAAAGCAGTAGAAAGCACTCCCACACCGGCGTTAGACAAAAAATATTTTGAATTAGCAAAAAATATTATTCCGAAAGAATCAAAAACTTTTTACAAACGCGCTAAGAAAAAATATTTTGCTGTTCGAACGGCATTTGCAGCCGTTGCTGCAGTTCTGGTTGTAGGCATCGCTTATCTTACGTTTGATAAGGCAAGCGATCCTTCAAGATACCGGACGCCTTCAGACAAAGAATCTTTCATTGAACTCTTCCCGGAAAACGAAACAACCCTCGATAAAAATACTCTGAATTTTTCTTGGACGTCAGTACCTCTCTCCATTGGCTACAAATTTTTACTTTATGATGCCGACGGAAAAATGATTTGGAATAATTTGACTAAAGATACTTCCCTTAGTATCGCTCCTCACAGATTTATCGAAAGCGGAAGTACTTACCTTTGGAAAATCGAGATAATTTTTCCCGACGATACTAAACAACGCTCTGACTTAAATGTATTTCACTTTTCAGAATAAACTTAAAATAATCTTATATCTATCAATCTGCTTTCTGGTAATATTTTTTATTAATCTATTCCTTCACACCAAATCCGATTCGGAATTATTATTTGAAGCAGAGGAACACTACCGTCATTGGAATTTGATTGATGCTGAAAAGTTACTCGAAAATTTAATACGTCATGACGGCGAAAACCAGAAAATTCAAACGCTCTATGGAAGAGTGCTCCTCGAAAGCGGTGAACTCTATAAAGCCCGTTCTATCTTATTAAAATTATTCGCAAAGGATACATTAAATTCTGCAGAGACAGCATACAACTTAGCATCGGTTTATTATTTTCTCGGCAATTTCGATTCTTCCGCCATCTTCACAAACAAAGTAATGGAAAGCATCAGCAGGAAAGAAAATTTATCGCTGCTCTCACGCTCCCTTAATCTGCTTGGTTTAATTGCTTTCAATCGGGCACGCTACAAATCAGCTCGCAGCTATCAGGAAAAAAGTTTAGCCGTTGCAAGAGAAGCTAATCTAAAAAATGAAGAAGCTAATGCCCTTAGACAAATTGGAGTGCTTGAGTGGTACGGCGGTAACGCCGATTCAGTAATCGAGTTATACTATGAACCCGCATTGAAATTGTACCGTGAGACTGGAAATAAAAAAGGTGAAGCTACAACTTTAAGCAACATAGGACTAATATTTAATACTTACGAAAATTGGATTCTTAATTTGAAGTATCAGCTTCAAGCCTTCGAGATCCGGAAGAAAATAAATGACAAGATGGGTTTAGCCGACAGTTACTACTTTCTAACGCACAGCATCTCACACAGTAAAAAAGGAAAATCTTTTGTGTATTCATATTGTTTGAAAAGTTACAAGCTGAGCGAAAGGATTGGCTACGCATGGGGAAAAGATGTTGCTTTAAGAGGATTGATTGATCTCCGAAATGAAGCACTTGACGATTTCGAAATTCAGCCGTTCGACTTTGATAACATTTCACTGCCGGATAACGAAGGCGATATATATAAATTTTGGAAAGCTGCTTTAAATCATTTGAAGAAAAATGATCTCGCAACCGCAGCTCTATACTTCGAAAATGGAATCGAATTATGCGATTCGTTAGGATATTTGACCGGAATTGAAGCATCGCTCATAAATTTTGCGGAAGTCTTAACTAAGCTGGGCAATTTCGAATACGCAGAAAAAATCGCATTGAGAGCGATACAAATTACACGTGAACTTAATCGTCCTAACGGATATGCCGAGGCTCTTCACGCTGCAGCAAATCTTTATTCCGGCATGGGAAGAAAAAATGAATCGGAGAAAATATTCTCACAGCTTGTTCAGTTCTATGATGCGCTGTATAAAAATTATTTGAACCAACTAAATCCATCTATTGCATTCGAAACTGCGTCGGGAAGCGTGCATTACATGAGGGGAAAGGTTTATAGAGATTATGCCGCTCTGTTAATCTCACAAAATAAATTTGACCGGGCATTTGAGGTAATTGAAGAGGAGAGACTGCTTCCCTTTTGGGGCTTAAGGGAGAATGAACAGAACGATAATAATTCGGATGAGAATAATTTGTCGTTGAAGCTGATAAATCTTTTTGAAGAATTGGATACTTACGATTTTGAAAAGATGCAAATAGTTCAAACTAAGTTAGGCGAGATTTACCAATCGATTTTAACCAAACAAACAATTTATTCCGATGCTTACTACATTTATGAAGATCAGAAAGCAGCGGGACTCAGCGAACTTCAATCTGCTCTTCGCAATAACGAAGTTTTGTTAGAATATTTTATTGACGAAAACCGGGTAAATCTTTTCGCAGCAGGAAAGCATAAAAATCTTTTTATCAAATTAAATATAACCACGGATGAATTAGCTTCGGTTGTTGAAGTATTAAGCGAAACTATTCTTCAAGGAAAAATTTCTCCTGGAAGCGGCTACTGGAAAAAACCTGCACGATATTTATACAAGGCTTTAATTGAACCGGTTATAAATGCCGGACTGATGGAAAAAGGAAGTCACTTGATAATTTCTCCACATCAAATTCTTCATTACGTCCCCTTCCAAGCTTTACTGCTTTCGGAAGGAGAAGCCGAATTGAATTTTATGATTGAAGATTATTTTATTACCTATATTCCGTCGGCTTCGTATCTAATTCGAAAACGAAAAGAGCCTTCGAAAGCGATAGATAAAATACTTGCAATTACACCGGATGACAATGATCTCCCTTAATCAGATCGTGAAATCGATGCGATAAGCACCTTTGATTTCCCGCAGGTAACAAAATTGAAAAACGACGATGCAACAGTTACAAACTTTTATAAATATTCGCATGACTTCGATTTGCTGCACATCGCTTCACACGGAAAAGTAAACAGGAGATATCCTCTTTATTCTTATATAAATTTTTATGACCGGAAGCTGAATCTTTATGAGTTAATGAAATTGAAGCTGAAAAGCCGTCTAGTAGTATTAAGCGCATGCGAAACCGGTTTAAGTGCCGGTGAATCAGGCATAATCCCCGGCGGACATGATATCGTAAGTTTTCCCCGTGCATTTATTTCTTCAGGGGTGGGTTCCGTAATCGCACCATTATGGATAGTTGAGGACGAATCGACGCTCCGGCTAATGACATATTTTTATCAAAGATTATCGGAAATGAATAAAAGAGAAATCCCTAATAAGTTTGCTGAGGCAGTTACGTT
>CAZTDB010000064.1:0-9107 GCA_964612385.1 uncultured Ignavibacteriaceae bacterium | reverse complement strand
TTAAGTAACGATGCAACTGAATTAGGGTTTGAGCAATTACCCTTCGATCATCCGGTTTATATTATGTTTTCATCAGGTACAACGGGTGTTCCTAAATGCATTGTTCACGGAGCCGGGGGTACTTTGCTTCAACATTTTAAAGAGCTTGCATTGCATACTGATTTAAAGCGTTCGGACGTCATCACTTATTACACTACCTGCGGCTGGATGATGTGGAATTGGTTAATCAGTTCTTTGATGATTGGTTCAACAATTTTTTTAATTGATGGAAGCGCAGCTTATCCTGATCTAAAAATTCTATGGCAAAAAATTGATGATGAACAAATTAGTATTTTTGGTACAAGCCCTAAGTTTTTAAGCCTGTGTCAAAAGTCGAATCTTGTGCCCAAACAGATTTTTAGGTTAAATTCATTAAAAACTATTTTATCAACCGGCTCACCGCTGTCTGAAGAGAATTTTAAGTGGGTATATGAAAATGTTAAACGGGACGTTCAGCTTTCGTCTATCTCCGGCGGTACTGATATTATATCATGTTTTATGTTAGGCTGCCCCGTGCTGCCTGTTTATGCGCCGGAAATTCAATGCCGTGGTCTCGGTATGAACGTAAAAGCTTTCGATGAAGACGGCAAACCTTTGATAGACGAACAAGGTGAGCTGGTTTGTACCAAACCATTTCCTTCGATGCCTGTCTTTTTCTGGCATGATCCGGAAGGTGAAAAATATAATTCCGCTTATTTTAAACGCTACCCCGGAGTTTGGCAGCACGGAGATTTTATTAGGATAACAAAAAACGGAGGAGTAATTGTTTACGGAAGATCGGATGCGATACTAAATCCTGGTGGAGTACGAATAGGCACTGCTGAAATATACAGAATAGTTGAGGCTTTGCCTGAAGTTTTAGACAGTATTGCGGTTGGACAAAATTGGAATAACGATGTAAGAATTATACTTTTTGTTGTGTTAAACGAAAAAGTGAAACTTAACCGGCAATTGATTGAAAAAATTCGGTCGGAGATTAAAGCCGCTGCATCACCGCGGCATGTGCCGGCAAAAATAATTGAGGTGAAGGATATACCGCGAACAATCAATGGTAAAAAGGTAGAGGTAGCCGTAAATCGAATAATAAATGGGCTTGAAATTAATAACAAAGATATTTTGGCAAATCCCGAATCATTGTCTTATTTTAGCGCCTTAGAAGAATTAACTTATTAGCATTTCAGAAAAATCGAGGCGAATTTATGAAATTTTCTTTCGAGAAGATTGACGATATAATCGTAATAAATGTAAACTTAAAGCGGGCTACATATAGAGATGCAGAAGAATTTAAGTACGAAGTTAAAAATCATATCGATAAAGGATTTATAAAGATAATAATCGACCTGAATGAATGTGAATTTATGGATTCAACATTTTTAGGGACGATTGTTTTTAATCTAAAAGCAATTAGCAGACTCGGAGGAAATTTAATAATTTGCTCACCCCACTCCGATGCACGGGCTATACTCGAAATAACAGGTGCTGTTAATATTTTTGACATGTACGAAACTCGTGAAGCAGCGCTTGAAAGTTTCAAATAACAATCCGGTGAATTCAAACTATCATTAACCAAAACTATAAGGTATATTATATGGATTTTTCTACAGAAGAACTAGGCTCCATTATAATTAAAAAAGTTAATCTTTCGCGGGCAACCGTTAGTGAGGCTGAGGTCTTCAAGAATATTTTGATTGATGATATACAAAAAGGTTGGACAAATTTCATTATTGATCTTAGTGATTGTGAATTTATAGATTCTACGTTTATAAGTGTAATGGTTAGGGTTACGAAGATGTTACATGAGAAAGGGGGTGTATTGAAAATTGCGGCATCCAATCCCGAAATTCATTCTTTATTAGAGCTTACACGAACGACAAAAATAATTGAGGTATTTAAAACCACAAGCGAAGCAATCAGCAGTTTTAAGCAAGCAAACTAGTAATTTTAGTTCAATAGAGATAAATTTAAATACAATTTATAATTGAAGATCGATTGCGTTCCTTCTGATATTTTTTCTATGCTCACTTGCTCAATCCTCCCGAGACGATGAAAGTCATTACTTCTTTAGCACCTGCATTCAGTATCCTGATACTTTCTTTTGGAACAACAAATAAGTTGCCTGCAAAGTTATAAGACTGCGGAATGTATACAGCAATCTTTTCTTGTTCACCAAAGTAACTTAAATCGTCTTCGGTGATGAATCCAAATAATTCGATGCTGCTTTCATTGGATACTTTTATTAAAACCGGTCGGTTAAATTTCTTTTTATCTCCTACAAAAGCTTCAACGAGGTCTTTAATAGCGTTGTAAATAATTTTAACAAGAGGCAGTCTGCCAAACACCTCATCCATAAAGCTGATTGCTCTTCTCGTAAGAAAATTTGAAGCAACAACACCGGTAGTAATCACTATTGCAATAGTAATAACGAATCCAATACCCGGAATTTTAAAATTAAAAAGTCCGTCTATCTTCACAAATAAAAAGTAAAGAAGATAAATTGTTGCGGTAGTTGGTAAAATTACTATCAACCCTTGCAGAAAATATTTGGTAATCTGTTTCATACTATACCCAAATTTTGTTATAAAAATTTTTAATTAGGAAAACTCAATGCTGAATGTATAATCTTTTTACTCTTTGATCTTTCTTATTTCATCAAAAATTTTGGTGCTTTGTTTCAATTCAATATCTTTAAACCGTCGATAATAGAAACAATTAAATTTATGAACGAATTATGAAAAATTTATTACTCACATGGATTTTTTTCTTAACATTTACTTTAACTTCATTTTCGCAAGAAATTCCGCTTAAGAGAGAATTCAGGGCAGCCTGGATTGCATCGGTTACAAACATTGATTGGCCCACAAGCAAATACCTTACTCCATCAACTCAAAGAAGCCAATACATTTCGATAATTGACAAACACAAAGAAAATGGAATGAACGCAGTTGTTGTTCAAATCAGACCCTCGTGCGATGCATTTTATCCAAGTTCGATTGAACCATGGTCGGAATGGTTAACCGGTTCTCAAGGCACGCCGCCTAATCCTTACTACGATCCACTTGAATTTATTATAAGCGAAACTCACAAACGCGGAATAGAATTTCACGCATGGTTTAATCCTTATCGTGCCGTAGTTAATACTTCATCAAGCAGCGTTCATTCTTCGCATGTATCGGTTCAGCATCCTGAATGGATAGTAACTTACGGAACATTGAAAGTGTTGAATCCCGGTCTTCCGGAAGTAAGAGAGTATGTTGTTAGTGTAATATTGGATGTAGTGAGACGGTACAATATCGACGGAGTTCACTTTGACGACTATTTTTATCCTTATCCTCAAACGGGACAAACTTTTAATGATGATGCTACCTTTGCCGCATATCCAAGAGGCTTTACAAATAAAGAGGATTGGCGCCGAGACAACGTCAATCTTTTAGTTAAAATGGTGCATGACAGTATTAAATCCGTTAAGCCATACGTGAAATTTGGGATTAGCCCTTTCGGTATATGGAAGAATGGCGTGCCTTCCGGAATTACAGGTCTCTCTGCTTACGACGCAATTTACTGCGATGCTACTGCATGGCTTCAGGCACAAACTGTTGATTACATTGCACCGCAATTATACTGGCGAATCGGCGGTTCGCAAGATTATACAAAGCTGATGCCCTGGTGGGCTTCGCAAACAAACGGCAGACATCTTTACACCGGGCAAGCATTGTATAAAATGGATCCTGCAAGAGAAAATTGGACAGCAAGTGAAATTACTTCTCAATTAATGGAGAATAGGAAAAATGCAGGCGCGCATGGAAATATTTATTTCAGCTCTAAATGGCTTACAAATAATTATAAAAATATTGGGGATTCACTTAGATTAAATTATTATAAGTATCCCGCTATTACTCCATCAATGCCATGGATTGATAATATTCCACCATTACCGCCTTCGAATATCTTTGTAGATCTCATGCAGCAAGGACTCATGATTACCTGGAATAAACCACAGCAGGCATCTGATGGTGAAGAGGCAAATAGATTTGTTGTTTACCGTTTTGACCATCCGAATCCAGTTGATATAAATAATCCTAAGTATATCAAAGCTATAATAGATAGCGATGAAAATGAATATGTTGATACCGAACCTTACGATATTAATCTTCCTTCAATAACTTATGTGATAACATCTCTTGATAGACTAAATAATGAAAGCGAGCCGGCTACATTAACAATAATTCCTGCAACTGTTCCGGTCGAACTGATTGCAATTTTTGCCTCGACAGAAAAAAATATAGTGACGCTTTATTGGGAAACAGCAAGCGAGCTTAATAACCGTGGATTTGAAATCGAGAAAAAAATTTTCGACTCATGGAAAACTATCGGATTCAAAGAAGGAAAAGGGACAACTTCGGAAAAGATTAGATATTCGTTTGAAGATGATCTATCAGATTTTACTTTTAGCGGCAAGCTTTATTATCGCTTAAAGCAGATAGATTATGATGGAACATTTGAATATTCGAAAATATTGGAAGTTAATTTTATTTCTACTCCGAAGAATTTTGCTTTAGAGCAAAATTATCCTAATCCGTTTAATCCATCTACTATAATCAAATTTCATTTAGCCGAAGATGGTTATACTACGCTGAAAGTATATGACATACTCGGACGGGAAACAGTGACATTACTTAGCGAAGAAAAAAGTGCCGGTACTTATTCCATAGAAATTGACTATAAATCAGCCGGGGAAAATTTACCAAGCGGTGTTTATGTATATCAACTAAGTTGTAATAGAACTGTTCTATCGAAGAAAATGATTTTAAAGAAGTAATAATATTTATAAACCTCCGGGGTTGTGATGTAATATTACAATAAAAACACCGGAGGTTTATGTTTCTGCGTAAGTGGATAAGCAAGATTTTTTATTTTCCTGTAAGCATCTAAGTAATGCCATGCCCGAATTATGGCAGTACTATTTGAGTGCGCTAAAAAAATATTTTAAAATTGAGCAATCCTTTCGAAGTCGGGATAAGCGGACATTCCGTGCTCACCAATATCCAAACCCTCTTTTTCTTCCTCTTCACTTACGCGGATTCCCAAAGTCTTTTTCAATCCGATCCAAATACCGAAAGCAAAAGTGAAAGTAAAAAGACCGGTTATACATATTCCTGCTAACTGAATTAATGTTTGATGCAAGCCGGCTAAATTTCCGAATAATCCAACTGCAATGGTACCCCAAATTCCGCATACAAGATGAACTGATAATGCACCCACAGGGTCATCAAGTTTTAGTTTATCAAAAATTAGTACCGAGAAGACTACAATTATACCCGAAATAAAACCAATTATGCAGGCGGAAGCAGGCTGCATCTGGTCGGCACCGGCGGTTATTCCAACTAAGCCTGCTAAGATTCCGTTTAATACCATTGAGATATCCGGTTTCTTCAAATATCCCCATGAAGTTACGAGAGCACCAACAGCGCCGGCTGAGGCTGCAAGTGAAGTAGTTACCAGCACTAAAGAAACAGCACCGGCATTGGCTGATAATACTGATCCACCGTTAAAGCCAAACCATCCTAACCACAATAAAAATACTCCTATCGTAGCTAACGGCATGCTGTGTCCGGGAATTGGATGCACTTTTCCGTCGACATACTTTCCTTTACGAGCACCCAAGAGAACTACTCCTGCAAGCGCACCCCAGCCGCCAACAGAGTGAACAATCGTCGATCCTGCAAAATCATAAAAGCCTAATTCATTTAAGAAACCGCCGCCCCACTTCCACATTCCTACTATCGGATATCCAATTGCAACAAAGAAAGTGGAGAATAATAAAAAGCTAGAAAGTTTTACACGTTCTGCAACCGCACCTGATACGATAGTTGCCGCCGTTGCAGCAAACATTCCCTGGAAAAGAAAATCCGTCCAGTATGTATAACCCGGATTGTAAGCTTTTGTAAGTCCTGATCCATCAGTCCATATACCAAAGCCGGAAAAGCCAAAGATACCTCCGGCAAAACTTTCACCCGGATACATTAGATTGAATCCAACTATTGCGTATGTAAGCAATCCAATTGCCGGAATAACGGAATTCTTAAACAATATATTGACTGTATTTTTCGATTGAGTTAATCCAGCTTCTAATGAGGCAAAACCCAAATGCATTATAAAAACTAAACCGGCTGCAATCATCAGCCATAAATTATTAATTGTAAAGACGACATTGCCTGAAGTATCATTTAAAGTTGAAATAAAATTTGTCGATGCAGATAAAGTATCCATATCTTAACTCCAATTTATTATCGAAATAATTTTATTAATTAAAAAATGACTAAATGCTCAACCCGAAAATCAGATAGCTTTGTTCTAAATCCGGATTAATGATTAGCGATGCAAAGATGGGAAAGCTTAGTTTATCCGAAATGTAAAATTGTTTGGTGAAATTAATGCCAACATTTATAACTGCAGTTTTAGAAGTTCCATACCATACACTCCGCTTTCCGGATAAACCGGCAAAAAATAATAGAGAAACATCGTCGGTTTCGATAGGATAACCGGCTTGAAAGTAAGTTGAGTAATCAGGATCGTTATGGAAATTTATATATGCAGATAACTGAATAGGAAATGGAGCCGAACCTTTAAAACTTAAACCTGCTTCCAATGTATGCGCCCCTTTGCCTTCTCCCGAGAAGTTAAAGTATTTTAATTTACTGCCGGGATAATAATAATCAGTATAAATGAATGAGAAAATGCCGGCTTTTGATTCGATAGCAATTTCAGCAAAAACATCATGCTCTGAAAAGACAGAACCTGCCCCTGCAAAACTGTAAGCGCCCCATGTTCCGATCTTAATTGCTCCTTCCTCAAATGTAATTGAAGGCTGAAAGCTCGGTGCGTTGCCGTAATCGACTCCGCGCCAGATATAACGGCTTGTTATTTCAGCACCAATCTTCACTTGGGGAAGTAAGTGATCAGAAAGTAAAAAAGATAACGCAACAATAATGATTAAAACCGATTTCATTTTGTTCTCCTGTTTAGGTGATAAAAAAATTAAACAGCTGCAATACCGGATTCTTCCGTTCTTATTCTTATAGCTTCATCAACCGGTATTATGAAAATTTTTCCGTCCCCAACTTCACCGGTTTTTGATTTTGAGATAATAATTTCGATTGCCTTCTCAAGAAGCTCATCCCGGCAAACGAGTTCAATTTTTAATTTTGGAACGAATTCGATATTATATTCTGAACCCCTATAAATTTCCTTGTGCCCCTTTTGCCGCCCGTAACCCTTCACTTCGGTTACGGTTAATCCGCCGAAGCCGGATTCTTGCAATTCACTTTGCACATCATCCAGTTTAAAAGGGCGGATGATCGCTTCGATCTTTTTCATTCGACCTCCTATAGTGTTTATGATTGTATAATTAAACAACAATGTTAATAATTATTGTATTATATCCTTAATATATAAGGTAATTGGATACAAACATATAAATACTTAAGGAATATATCAAGATACTCCTAAAACATTGTGATATTTTTTTTTGAATAATCCAAATAAATTTCCATCATCCGAAAAAACTTGAGTTAAATGGTGCTCATCTTTAATATTGCACTAAAAAAAGCTGGAGATTTTAATGCTTGGAAAACTTAATCAAATAGAAATACGGATAATCGGTTCACTAATAGAGAAAGAGATCGCAACGCCGGAGTACTATCCTTTAACTTTAAATTCACTAGTCAATGCATGCAATCAAAAATCAAGCAGAGATCCTGTGGTTAATTATGATGAAACGATTGTAGAAAACACAATCAACTCTTTAAGGGAGAAAAGGTTGGTTAGAAGAGTAACCGGAGACGACATGCGGGTACCTAAGTACCGGCAAACTTTTACCGAAGAAATTAATCTTTCTTCTGATGAAACAGCATTAATTTGTGTTTTGATGCTTAGAGGTACGCAGACTCCCGGAGAAATAAAAAGCAGAACAAACAGGTTATATAATTTCGAAAATCTAAATTCAATTCATGAAACGCTTGAAAAATTAAGCAAGCGGGAAAGTCCATTAGTGAAAAAATTACCCCGGCAAGCCGGAATGAAAGAAGCGCGTTACGCACATTTGCTGGCTGGTGAAGAAATCCTCGATTATAATGAGTTTCCCGCTGTTGCTGCTGGTACTGATGGTAGTGATTCAAAGAACGACCTTATAAATTCGCTTCAAGAAGAGATAAAAATGATGCGGAATGACTTGAATTTACTTAAAGAACAATTTCTCAAATTCAAAAAGCAGTTTGAATGATTGGCTTTGTGATTAAAAAGATTAGCTCCGAAAAATCCGTTTTTCATTTTTCTTTTCGGTTTTTATGAGTTAAGTTTAATACATAAAAATCTACTTATATTACTTTAAAAGTAAACTACCGATGGGGAACTTCGATTTTTTACTTATCTGTGTTTTGTCACTTGCATTCGTGTTTCTGCTCCTTTCTATACTCTCGCTAACAATTCTTTTAATAACTATAATCTTTCCTGAAAAATCTCAGGATGATGACTCTGCTGTTATTGCCGCAATAACTACACACTTAAGCAGAGCGTATCCGAAATTACACATCAAGAAAATAGAGGGGATAAAATGATCTTTACACAAAAACCAAAAAAAATTCGGGTAATGTTCACCCCTTTCAGGGATGGACTGCAAAGCTCATTCGGCGGTAAAGTTAGATTGAAAGATTTTTTACCTGCAATGAAAGCATCAACCGAAGCCGGTATTAGACATTTTGAATTTGGAGGCGGTGCGCGGTTTCAAGCACCTCTTTTTTATCTTGGAGAAAATCCTTTTGAGACTATGCAGGCTATTCGAGACGCAGTAGGCAGCGATGTTGACCTTCAGATTCTTACCAGGTCTATTTCGGGTGTTACATTAACCAATCAATCCATTGAGGGATTAAACCTGCAAGCTAAATTGATGAAGAAATACGGAACTACCTGGGATAGAAATTTCGATTATATGAACGATGTTGAAAATTTAATAAAAACAGGTAAACCAATTATTGATGCCGGAATGCATCACCAGGTAAGCATTGCCTTAATGG
>CAZTDB010000063.1:0-9175 GCA_964612385.1 uncultured Ignavibacteriaceae bacterium | reverse complement strand
AGGGAAATCATAACAACGAAATTTTTAATTTTTATTTGCGTGGTGTGTTGAAATCTATTGGCTTGTCTTAGTCTTTCGGCAAATCCCTTTTCTTTTTCCTTTGATCTTTACGCCTTTTTACACACCCCTTCATCCCCTCTTTCGAAGAATCCTTTGGACATGATTGCATATTTAAATGTTAGTTATTGCTTAACATTCATTCATCCATCCATTCATGCATTCGCTGCATAGGCTTGGGTGGGTGCTTGGGTGCATCGTTGTTCGAAGCATCCTTTGGACTAGAGGGGACAACACGCCTTGTTATTTTGTGGGTTGTTGGCTTGCATGAGTTTATTCATCTCTCGGCGTACCCCTTTTCTTCTTTCCTTCTCCCCATTGAATCGGATAGGTATAATGGGCTTACCAAACGTTCTATTATATTATTATGTTACTCCTAAAGGAGTTTTGACAAACTAAAGAATTATCGTTTCTAGAAATATTTCAGTCCTAAAGGAGTGAAGAAATTGTATCACATATTCTTAAGCTCCATAAGAGCGAAATATTAGGAGAATAAAAAAACCCGACTATTCAGTGCAGCCGGGCTAATTAATAAAATATTTATCGACTAATCGCTTTTATCAATTCTATTTCTTAATCAACTCTCCAAGTCTTCCCGAAAAAAATGATTTGCCTGTGTAAATATTGCTTATCCTTCCGACGTGAAGCAATCTCTCTTCAGCAATTTTATTTGATGCTTCATACATGGGAATGTTATCGTGCTTTGAAATTTCTAATACCCTTGTAATTATTTCATATATGCTTTCCGCTTGCTTAAGGGCGCGGTCTTGCCGGTAGCCTTCCAATTCATTGGCAACATTTATTAAGCCTCCTGCATTAATGGCATAGTCGGGTGCATAGAGTATGCCTTTCGCTAATAACTTGGGACCGTGCACTTTTTCATCTTCAAGCTGATTGTTCGCACCGCCGGCAATTACTTCAGCTTTCAATCGTTCGATGGTTTCATCGTTTATAATTCCGCCCAAAGCATTTGGAGAAAAAATTTCTGCATCGGTATCGTAAATTTCTTCGGGTTTAATGACTTTGGCTTTTACAGTTTCTAACACTCTTTTAATTTTAGCATCTACTATATCGGTTATATAAATTTCCGCACCTTCATTATATAAGTGTTCGCATAAGTAACGGGCTACCTGTCCTGCACCCTGCACGGCAATTTTTCTTCCTTTAAGAGAATCGTTCCCCCATCTGAATTTGGCACATGCTTTCATACCGACATAAACACCGTAAGCCGTAACCGGAGAGGGATCGCCCGAGCCGCCTAATGCTTTGGATATTCCCGTAACATATTTTGTTTCCATTCTAACGTATTCCATATCTTTTACAGATGTTCCGACGTCTTCGGCAGTTATGTATCTTCCGGCTAAACCTTCCACAAATTTCCCGAATGTTCTGAACAACAGCTCATTTTTTTGCGTGGCAGAATCACCGATTATTACAGCTTTACCGCCGCCAAGATTTAACCCTGATATCGCCGCTTTGTACGTCATTCCTCTCGATAATCTTAAAACGTCCTTTAGTGCGGCTTCGTCGGTAGGATATTTCCACATACGCGTTCCACCTAATGCCGGACCGAGTGTTGTGTTATGAATAGCGATGATTGCTTTTAATCCCGCTTCCTTATTTGAACAATAGACTACCTGCTCGTGATCGAATTCTTCTATTATGTTAAACATTGTCATAATGATCTCCCTTTTTGTGCCTTTGTGAGGCGGTTTAGTTTTGTCAGTTTCTAACCGGCTGATGCTTTTGGCACTGACGGCTTTGAAACTTGGTCTTATTTATTAATGAGGCGTATCTAAAAAGCCTTATTTGTAAATTTTATATTGAAACATTACTAAAAATCAAAACATTTCCTTAATGAATATACCTTTTTAGAGAAGACTCATTAATTACACTCTATATTTGGGGGTATTCAAATTGCTATCATTTTTTGTGTTTCTTTTAGTCTTGATGTCTTAATGGCAAAAGATATTTAATCATATTCAAAATTAAAAGTATCTGCCACAAACTCCCGAAGGCACAAAGTAGCACAAAAACTTTTTATTCGTCCTCGCAGAATTTATAATTATAGACCTTCAATAAATGCTTCTTCTCTCACAAAATTTTTGTGATAGATAATTCGTCGAAAATTGTTTTAAGTCCGGTAGGGACAAAATATTTATAGAATAAAATTCTCACGTCTATTCTTAAGTCCCATCGGGGCGATATATAAAAAATTCTATTTGTGCAGATACGATTTGCAATTAAAAAATCTTTGTAATTTGATCCGAAATTAAAATGGACAAATTAATTTTCGAACTTTTTACTATAAACTCATTCATTTTCAAAGAGCAAAAAACCAAAAGATACTGAGAGCAATACTTTCTCTAATCTGATAATAAACCCTATCTTCAAAGCTCAAGGCAAGGTCGGATGCGGTAAGCTTGGCATCGACCTTGTAGAATCGGCAAATTTCTTTTACTCTCGGCAGATGGTATGCATCGGAAATAATAATTACATGATTTAAATCTTCATTAGGAATAATTACATCCTTTATATATCTAATCTGTGCAGAAGTAGATGTTGTTTCCGTTTCAAGTTGAACCCGCGAAGTATCAACATCCTTTGACTTAAGATAAATGAAAGATACTTCTGCTTCGCTAAGCTCGCCGGGTGCATTGCTTCCGGTAAGAACAATTTGGTCTACTATTCCACTGTTAAATAATTCTAATGCTTTATCGGCACGCGATGCTAAAGTAGGACTTGGTGAATTATCCGACCAAACCGCAGCACCTAATACAACTGCTGTGTTTCCTTCTTTTGGCACCTCGTTTAAATCACTCTTAAACGTTCCTGCTAAGTTCGAATAGTAATATGCGAAAAATAAAATCAATAATACGATTAAAACAGAATTAACAATGCCTCGCAGCCAAAGCAAATCTTTAATGTTAAAAATGCGCATCCAAATAATTGAAATTACAGCAAAAGTAAAGAACTGATAAATAATAAAAATCGCACCTGAAAATACGTGATTAAACGGATGCTGCAAAATGTACGTCTTTGGGAGCGGCAATTTTATGGATGTAGAGATCCATGCAAGCATTAAAAGGATAAAAGAAGCAAAAATCATAACAAGATATTTGAATACTTCGCCCTGCTGCCTGTCACGTTTCCAAATGAGTGCAATTCCGGTTATTCCTACCGCACAGACAATTAAATTCAAAATATTTCCGGCATTCAATAAGCTGAAGGAAGAAAAGAGCAGTTTCTGATTATTGTACTTGAGGTAATAGAGCAGCAATAAATTTATAATGAAAAAAATTATGGAAAGTAATCCGGCAAGATTTTTAATTTTTGCTGCCAAGTCGGAACCGTTATTGTTAGTGTTAAATAAGAGCTGGTTGAGGCATTATTTCAAGTTTAAGAAGTTAAGAATGCCAATTTTTGTTGATAAAATTAGCCAAATTAGGATTGCCTTTCAAGGAAATAGAAATGAGATCCCTGAAAATAAAAAAAGGCTGTTCAAATCATCATGAATGAATTGGACAGCCTCAATTGTATCATTACCAGGTATGTTTTATTGAAGCTTAAAAATAATAGGTATCGATACCTGAACCTTAACCGGTTTGCCTCTCTGTTTTCCCGGTTTGAACTTTGTCTGCTTCACAGCATTTAAGGCAGCTTCATCAAGCCCTGCACCTAAACCTTTAATAATTTCAACCTTTGTGACCGTACCGGTTTCATCAACAAAAGCCAGTACATATACTCTTCCTTCTACTCCTGCTCTTTTAGCAATTTCGGGATAAACAATTTTACTTTGAATAGCAGCAATTCCGCCGATAGGTTCGGGCATTTCTTCAACAGCTACAAAGTATTGCGGTTCTTCTTCCACCTTTTTTTCTTCTTTAGGCGGAGGAGGCGGAGCTTCAATCTGAGCATTAAAATCGATCTCGGTATCGGCTATTTCAATATCTTCAAGCACATCGTCCGAAGGAGCCTCGATAGGAATTGGAGGTTTAGGGGGCGGTGGAGGTCGATTCTCCTGCTTGGTTTGCTGGATGTCCTCCATCGTAACCAGCTCTTGCGGTCCTTCCAACACGCTCTCGGCGGCTTCAATCCGCGGGAAAAACTTAAAAGCAATAATCATAAGAAGCAGGGATAGAATAAGGCTTAATTCAAATATTATTTTATAGATGCGCCTTAAATCTGCTTTTGGATTTTTTCTAAGTGCCATTTAACTACTCCTATGGGGTATATTATGCCCCGCAAATTAATAAATGATGTTTCTTTTGTCAATCATATTATTGAGTCCTTTTTACAAAAGTTACAGCCAATTGTTCCGTAAGTGAATAAATTCTACTTGCCGGGTTCTGACTCATACAACTTTGAATAACCTAATTTGAAGAAAACAAATTTAAGAACTAAAATTCCTGCTGCTGCACCCAAAAAATCCGCAGCCCAATCTAACAGCTCACAGCTCCGCCCAGGTATAAAAGCCTGATGAATCTCGTCAAACACGGCATAAAGGGAAACTATTATTAATGTTTTGATCGATGCATTCTTTTTTAACCAAGGATATTTATCTTGCACTGTAATTGCTAATTTTATAAGCACCGCTAAAACAAAGTAAGCAAAAAAGTGATTCATCTTATCGCTGATTCCGAATTCGACAAATGCCGGTGTAGGAAAAGAAGTAGCTGCAAGCAGTACTAACCAGTAAACTGTTAAAGGTACGTAAACAAGAATGACTTTGTGCCTGCGCAGATAATTAAGCAAACGATTTCCTCAAAAAATTAATTGCCTGCGGAAGGTTGTTCAAAATATCAGAAGCGGTGTAACCATACTCGGTAAATTTTTTAAGCAGCAAGTCGGCAGCAAGGCTGTGCATGTAAACTCCGCTTATTACGGCTTGCTCAATATTTTTGCTTTGAGAAATTAAACCGGCTAATGCTCCGGTCAATACATCGCCGGTGCCAATTTTTGCCATACCCGGATTTCCGCTTGTATTTATGAAAGCAATTCCCTTGGGATTAAAAATTATTGTAGGCGCACCTTTTAATACCAGAAAAGATTTGGTATCGCTCGAAAATTTTTTGCCGTAATCTAACACATCTTTCAGAAGCTTGTTAACATCGATTCCCAGGAGATTTGCGAATTCTCCGTAATGAGGTGTTAACACGAATCCTCTTAAATTATACTTTTTGAATTCGCCGTTACCAAGTGCAAAAAGTGCATCGGCATCGATTACCATTCTTTCGCATTTCCGTTTTTTTATGATGGCTCTTACGGCATCCATAGTTTCGGAGTTTCTTCCTAATCCTGGTCCGATTGCTAATACATCCGCCCACTCAAATCTTCTTTGGATTTCATCGATATTCTTCATCCGAAAAAATTCCGCAGTTTCATCTTCATAAGCTTCAACAATAAGTTCCGGTAAATTTTTGTGAATGAATTTTCGGATCGATTTGGAAAAAGCCAGCACCAAAGCTCCACAGCCGATTTTTAGAGCAGCTTTCGCGGTTAACAAAGCGGCACCAGGTAATTTTCCAGAGCCTGCAAGCACAAGCACTTTTCCAGCGGAATATTTATGCGATGTTTTACCTTTTTGAGGAAGCGAGTCAACTACATCATCAGGTTCGATTAAATAGTCATCAACTTTCAAATTATCAAAGTATAAAGAGTGAACCCCAATATTTCCTTTTACTATTTCTCCACAAACCTCAGGTGCTTTTCCTACGAATAACCCTTTTTTAAATTCACCCAGGGTCACCGTTAGATCAGCTTTGAACGCTTCATCAAAATAACCTGTATCTGAGTTTAATCCGGTGGGAATATCAATTGCAACTTTCAAAGCATTAGATTTATTCAATTCTCTGATTATTGATAAAAATGGTTCACGCGGAGTTCCTACAGAACCGCTTCCAAGCATGGCATCGACTATTACTTGACAGCCCGTTAAAATTTTTACGTCTTTTATAGTTTCATATCGCTTTAGCTGAATTTTATTATTATCGGAAGCAAACGAATTCAATATTCTAAAATTTACGGCAGCATCGTTTGAAAATTCTTCCACGCTTCCGAAAAAAATTACTGTAACCTCATAGCCGTCATTTGCAAAGTGACGTGCGGCTGCAAATCCGTCTCCTCCATTATTTCCCTTGCCGCAAACGAATCCTATTTTCCTTATAGTTGGATGATCCTTTATCTTCTCTTTGATGAAAGAGAAAATTTGAAGTGAAGCATTTTCCATCAATAAGATTCCGGGTATGTTCAATTTATTGAAGGCAAATTCGTCAATTGCCCTAACCTGAAATGTTGAAAAAAGTGGGATCATTTGGTTAACAAGGCTTTACCGGTAATTATTAAAATATCTTTTAATTGTGAAGTCACCTGGGAAGAAAAAGTCAACTCACAAATTATCTGTCTTAACATGGTTACATAAATCTATTCGTTTACAAAAAGTATTCATCTTACCATTAATTTGGTTCAGATTCCGGCACGTAAATGCTGCGTTTAATCTTTGCTGCAAATTATTCAATCACCTGCTTATTCCATTTTACAAAAATGAAGCAATAAGATTTATAACAGAGCCGGGAGCGACACCTAATGCAATTACCAAAAAGACAGACACTATCACCGCAAAAAGTCCCGTATTGCTTTTTTCAAGTGAAAGTTCCTGCTCTGCGTCCTTAAAGTACATAAGCACCACAATTCTTAAATAAAAATAAACGCTTATTGCGCTTGACAAAACACCAAGTATAGCAAGCCATGTTAGTTCAGCTTTAATTGCTGCTATAAAAACATAATACTTTCCGAAGAAGCCGGCAAACGGCGGAATACCTGCCAACGAAAACATAAAGACAGAA
Source organism: uncultured Ignavibacteriaceae bacterium (assembly GCA_964612385.1). Lineage (GTDB taxonomy): Bacteria > Bacteroidota > Ignavibacteria > Ignavibacteriales > Ignavibacteriaceae > JAGUYG01. The sequence goes on along the minus strand of CAZTDB010000063.1, from coordinate 2,273 downwards.
AGTAATGCAGCTAAAAGCGGATTTCGATGAGAAAGACCGGCATAAGACTTTATGCTTAGGTTCGTTTCATCTTTTCCCTCAATCAATGCAATGATGCCGAAAGCACCGAGATTCATAAATGTATATGCGGCTAAATAAAATATAATGCCTGCTAGTCCTTCTGAATTTCCTGCCGCGAATCCAATAATCATATAACCGGCATGAGCGATAGAAGAGTATGCCAACATTCTTTTGATGTCTTCCTGCGCTATTGCTACTATGCTCCCTATCAACATTGATAAAACAGAAATTACGATGAGGTAGGGTTCAAACAAGTTGCCTGCTGCGCTTGAAAATATTGCGCCTGCTGTTACGATTAATGCACTGAATGCGGCGGCTTTACCACCGGTTGAAAATAAACCGGCAATGGTTGTTGCAGAACCTTGATATACGTCGGGTACCCACATGTGAAAAGGAAATGCTGCAATCTTAAAGGAAAAGCCGATAACGAATAATAGAATGCCCGCTATAAATAATAAGTTACCTGAAAGCTCTGGAAATTTTCCTACTATTAAGTCTATTTGAGTCGTCTCTGTCGTACCAAATATTAAAGCTATTCCGTAAACTACAAAGCCGGTAGCAAAAGCACCCAATAAAAAATATTTTAATGAAGCTTCGTTGGCATTCAATCTTTTTCGATTTATTCCGGCAAGAGCGTAAAAACAAATCGACATTAATTCGAGCCCAAGGAAAATCATAAAGAGGTCTTTTGCCCCTGCCATGAACATCATACCGAGTACGGAGGACTGTAATAAAATATAGTACTCCCCGTAGTATGTGCCATATTTTTTTATGTAATCCATCGAAAGAAGTGTAACAACGGCGGCGCCAAAATTAAAAATAAAATATAGGATATTTACGTTTCCTCCGGTTGCTAACATTCCTTGCAAAATTATCGATGTTGAGTTCACCGTTGCGAGAGAATAAATTGCTGATGCAATAAATATAAGAACAGAGAACCAGGCGATAAGCTCTTCGCTTTTGCGCGAGTACATCTCTATCACTACTGAGATGAGTATACCTGCCCCAATAATTATCAGCGGCAGCATATTGTAAAATTCTTGAATATTGTTAAACATAATTACTCGATAAATAAAATATCGTCGTTAATTTTTTCAATTTTTATTTTATGATTTTCTTCTAAGTAAAGTGCCACTTTTTCGTGGTTCTGAAAGTTAAAAATGTCTTTCCCTTGCTCAACTAGTACCAGCTTTATATTTTCGAATTTCTTTATGCTCTCGTCGATATTCTTATACTTGAAAAAATAGATTTCGGTGTACAAGTCGGTAACCGTTACCTGTGCATCCTTTGAGTGTGAACTGAAGTCGGTTATTATGTCGGATTCAATTACGGCTTTTAGAATTATTGCCTTGAACGGCAGTAAAATTCTATTGTCATAATAAAGTCCGTTTAAGTTTTTTTCTATTATTTCGTTAAGAATACTCATTAAACCTCCCCGTAAAAAAATATGAGCCAAATGAAAAAGAAAATCGGAAGTAAAATTGGAATAGAATACTTAATTAGAAAACCGAAGAAGCTTGGCATTTTTATGCCTGCTCTTTCAGAAATTGACTTAACCATAAAGTTAGGACCGTTTCCGATGTAAGTCATGGCACCGAAAAAAACTGCGGCAACCGAAATAGCCGTGAGATAAACCGGATGCTCGATTTCGAATTTTAACACTTCTACCTTCTGATTGATATCGAGATCAAATTTTCCCATTTCCGCTGCAAGAAAATTGAGATACGTCGGCGCATTATCAAGGAAAGCAGAAAGCGAACCGGTAGCCCAATAGAAAATTCCGGGAGTGAGATCTTTACCGTTTATTTTTGCTTCGTATGCTATCAATTGCAATGCGGGAATCATTGTTGCGAATATTCCGACAAATAAAAAGGCTACTTCCTTAATAGGCTCGAAGTCAAACTCATTTGCCTTCAACGACGCTTTATCAGAAGTTTTATATGAAATATAAACCATTGTAAACATGATTATCTCTCTTATTCCTATCGGTAAAGGATGAAGACTCGGAACCCAGCTTATAACAGCAGGATCAATAAAAACGGAGATAACAATTATCAATAAATAAATGATATTTCTAAATCCTTTAAATTCAATTTGGTTCGAATAAATTCGCGGAGCTTTATTTTCAACTTCAACATGCCGGCTGTCTACAATGTAAAAGAATGCTGCGACCGCAAGAACTGTTGGCAGCCAGATATACCACACATGCTGAA
>CAZTDB010000062.1:0-9264 GCA_964612385.1 uncultured Ignavibacteriaceae bacterium | reverse complement strand
CATCATTGTCGCATGATATTCGTAAAAAGCTTTTCTATCCGGATCCATCAGCTCATTTTTCGACCAGGCTTCCGGTATCATCATCATCATTGCGTGCGGCAAGCTTCTGCCAGCCATTACTAATAATTCCAAAACAGAATCAAATGTAGCTGAATCGCTCTGCCCATCCATAATTATCGGCAGCATTCGCTTCAAATCTTTTCCGTAGTACGGCGATTCCATCATTGCCTGTCTTGCCGCCATCCAATTCTGGTTTCCCCTTAGAGTATTAATTTCTCCGTTGTGCGCAATCATTCTAAACGGATGAGCTAAATCCCAAGTAGGAAAAGTATTGGTTGAAAAACGCATGTGAATCATAATCAGCGCAGACTTTAAATCAGGATCGCGCAAGTCATCGTAATAATCTATTAGCTGCTGTGATAAGAGCATTCCTTTGTAAATTATCACTCTGCTCGAAAAAGACGGGACGTAATACTTGCTTCGATCACACTTAAGCTCGGCTCTTATGCGCCGGTCGATTATTCTTCTTACAGCATAAAGTTTTCTTTCAAATTCATCCTGGGTTAAAATTTTTTCGTTCGCACCGATAAAACAATGTCGAATATAAGGCTGTGTTGCCTTAGCACCTTTGCCGGGAACATCGGGATTTACCGGTACGTTCCGCCATCCAAGAAAATTTAATTTTTCATCAACAACTATTTTTTCAATTATATTCTCGGCAGCTTTCCTTAGTATCGGATTCTGCGGAAGAAACATTACTCCCACACCGTATCTTCCATACTTTGGCAGTTGTATTCCGCTTGTTGACGCAGCTTTCCGGATGAATTCATCAGGCATTTGAATTAGGATTCCGGAACCGTCGCCTGTTAACACATCGGCTCCGACGGCTCCGCGATGTTCAAGATTTTTTAACGCTTCTAATCCTTTGTCTATAATATCGCGGGATTTTCTTCCCTTGATATCTACAATGAATCCCATGCCGCATGCATCATGTTCAAACGAAGGATTATACATTCCTTGTTTTACCGGAATACCGTTTTGAAACACTGAATTTTTAATCATAAGATTCTCCCAAATCTTTCACCCATGATTGGTAATATTTTTTACTATTTGTATATAAATTCCTAATGCTGTAAATTTTTGCGAGAATTCCTTACTAATTTAAGTTTAATTATATCGATTGATAATATTTTCAATTAATCTTATTCTATTCAATAATAAAAGAAGATTATAACACATTTTTACCTAAATAATTTTTCACGACTATTCTGCATACACTAAATCCTAAAATATATTTTCTTTTCATTTAGGATTAAAAATTAGATGAGACAGATATCGTCAAGAAAAGGCAGAGTTGACCTAACCTCTTCGACGATTTCTGAAAAAATTTCTGTGGATAATATTTCTTCTTTATCTGATGAGATGATTTCATTTCCCATCGGATCGTAAACACTGCTGCAGCCGTTGTAATTTAATTTTGGATCTTTTCCTACTCTTTTCACTCCAATTGCAAAACATTGATTTTCAATTGCTCTTGCTTTTAATAATACCCGCCAATGTTCAATGCGAGTATCGGGCCAATTAGCAATATTAATTATCAACCCGGTTTTTTGTTTTGCATATTGTCTGTAAAGTTCCGGAAATCTTAAGTCGTAGCAGATTGACAAACCAATCTTCCAATCACTGATTAAAGTAGTTACGGTTTCGGTGCCTCTTTCATAATATTTATTTTCAGAAGAATACGAGAAGGGATGAATTTTTCTGTAAACAGAAGCTAATTTCCCTTCAGGAGAAACATGAATTAGAGAATTATAATACTTCGAATCTTTTTGCTCGATGATTCCGGCAATGATATTAGTGCTTCGATTTCGAGCTAAATCAGAAAAGAAATTAAAGCTCTCTCCTGTTAACGTTTCAGCAAAATTAGAAGCGTTCATTGTAAAACCGGTTAGAGTCATCTCCGGGAAAATCAATAAATCTGCTGCATTATAATCGAGCTTCAAAAGCATGGAGATTTTTTCCATGTTTTTTTGTTTGTCTTCCCAAACCGGTGAATATTGAACAAGATTAAGCTTCATATTTTACGCAGTTAATTTTGATTTCTTTTTTTGAAACTTAAATAATTTATAATTAATGCTGTCACTCAGCGCTTGAAAACTTGCTTCGATGATATTTTCGGAAACGCCCACGGTTGTCCAATTTTCAGAACCATCACCCGATTCAATCATTACTCTTACTTTTGCGGCGGTTCCATCCTTTTCATCAAGCACCCGTACTTTATAATCAACAAGCTTGATCAGCGAAATTTCGGGATAAAATCTTAACAAAGCTTTTCTTAAAGCGTTATCGAGCGCATTCACGGGTCCATTTCCATCTGCAGCGGTATGCTCTATTTCACCGTCAACTTCAATTTTAAGAACTGCCTCTGCGTGCGATTGTCCTTTATTGTCATAAACAACATTTACTTTTGAATCTATTACATTGAAGAAAGGTGTAAATTCATTCATCTCGGAACGAAGTAATAACTCGAAGGATGCTTCGGCACCGTCGAATTGGAAGCCGCCGTGCTCAAGAGTTTTAATATAATTTACAAGCTTCTTGCTCAACTCTTTATGTGCCGAAAGGTCTATTCCAAGTTCTTTTGCTTTGTAACGAATGTTGCTTTGTCCTGATAAATCGGACACAAGAACTCTCTGTTTATTACCGACAGTTTCGGGTGTTATATGCTCGTACATCTTGCTTTCTTTAAGCACAGCGCTAACATGCACTCCACCTTTGTGGGCAAAGGCGGATTTGCCTACATAAGCTGCTCTGGAATTTGGTGCTAGATTCATCAGCTCAAAAACAAAATTTGAAAGCGAGGTAAGATGTTCGAGATTTATTTCGGTTTTTGTTTCGAAGCCATATTTTATTTTTAAGTTCGGGATGATGCTGCACAAATTTGCATTGCCGCATCTTTCACCAACGCCGTTTATCGTTCCCTGAACATGAACGGCACCTGCACGCAATGCCGCTAATGAATTGGCAACAGCAAGCTCACCATCATTATGCGTGTGAATTCCGATTGGAGATGAAAAAGCTGCGCATACTTCGGTAATAATTGAAATAATTTCATCAGTCATCGTTCCGCCGTTTGTATCGCACAAAACAAGAACATCTGCACCACCACGCTCGGCAGCTTTTAACATTCTCATTGCAAATTCTTTATCATCTTTCCAGCCATCAAAGAAATGTTCTGCATCGTAGATTACTCTGCGGTTATTTCTTTTTAAGAATTCAACCGACTTAAAAATTAATTCTTCGTTTTGATCATCTGTGAGATTCAATCCTTTTTGAGAATGCAGCCGCCATGTTTTGCCGAAGATTGACACGACGCTTGTTTCAGAATTAAGCAGCGCAAGAAGATTTGCATCGGATTCAATATTGTTAACGTCTCTAGCGGTTGAACCGAAAGCGCAAATCTTAGCATTATTAAGGTGAAGATTTTTTGCTTTCTTAAAAAACTCTTCATCTTTCGGATTGCTTCCGGGCCAGCCGCCTTCAATAATATCAATACCAAATTCATCCAGCCTCTGTGCAATCAAAAGCTTATCCTGAACAGATAAGTTTATGCCTTCCCCTTGTGTACCGTCTCTAAGAGTTGTATCGAATAACTCAATTTTGTTTTTCATATTTCTATCCAATTTAATTTTAATTACTAACTCATTTCACATGATCGGGTGTAAAACTTCAGAGGTCTTGTTACTGTACTTTTTCCTCACGGTTATTTTTCTTCAGTAATCAATAATAGATTCTCAATACTATTATTAAACCTTGTGAATTCTCTTTCTGCGCGTTGGCTATTCGGAGAATCGCACTACAATTTAATTTTTTAAATGGTACTGATTAACCTATCATACCTGCTTTACGTGCATATTCGAAAATGTTTCCGGCTTCAATAATTGGCAAAATATCTCCTAAAGGTTTTAACGAATAAACATCATTCTTACTAACACAAGAGAGAGAATTGTTCACCAAATCGATTTCAACTTCATCGCCGGTAGATATCTTATCGTTTAATTTTTGAAAAGCTTCATAAGGAATTATAAAGCCACCATCAACAGAATTACGATAAAATATCCGTGCATAGGATTCAGCGATGACCGCTTTAACGCCTGCAGTCTTCAACGCAAACGGCGCATGTTCTCTCGAAGAGCCGCAGCCAAAATTACTACCGGCTATAATTATTACATATTCGGACTCGCTCGATCCATTTTTAATAAAAGGGATTCCTCCTCCCGGCAGCCCTGCCTTTGAAAGAGGAATCCCGGAGAGCGCATTCTTGCCGTAATTTTTAGACTCTTCAGGATCAGATAAGCTGTATACCAGATGCTCAGCCGGAATAATCTGATCAGTGTCAATGTTATCTCCCAGAACAAATACTTTTCCTTTAATGATTTTATCCATTTTATCTTTCGTAACAGTAGTGAAAAAGAAATTAATAGCTAATGCTATTCAAGCTATAAAAAATCCCTTGGGTCAGTAATAACACCAGTTATAGCCGATGCTGCTACTGTTAAGGGTGATGCCAAGTAAACTGCAGCTTTCTTACTCCCCATTCTTCCGGGAAAATTTCTATTGGTTGTTGAAATAATTGTTTCACCATCGACTGCCCTTCCGATAGTATCCATCGGACCGCCTAAACATGCCGCACATGAAGATTGAGCAATTACACATCCTGCTCTTTCAAAAATTTCTCTATAACTTATTCCGTTGATTGTTTCTATATCAAGCTGATTGGCTACCATCGTACTGGCTGGAACTACAAAAGTCGGTACTTTTGTTTCATTCCCGAACAGCAGTTTTGCAGCGGCGGCAAAGTCACTTAGTTTACCACCCGTGCATGAACCTATATAACATTTTGTCAGCTTGGTTCCTTTAACATTTCTTACCGTATCCAGATTATCCGGACTATGAGGCTTAGCTACAAACGGTTCCATTTCCGAAACGTTATATTCATAAACTTGACGATAATTTGCATCGATGTCACTGTTAAAAATTTCGTAGTGCTTATCTGTTCTTGCTTGTACATAATCTTCAATAATCGAATCAGCGGCAATTATTCCATTCATTGCACCGGCTTCAATAGCCATATTTGTCAGCGTCATCCTTTCATCAACAGACAAGGAAAAAACTGCTTCACCGTCAAATTCCATTGCCCTGTAAGTTGCACCGTCGGTTGTAATGTCACCAAGTATCCTCAGTATTAAATCTTTTGCAGTGAGATATGCTGGAAGTTCACCATGAAAAATGAATTTCATCGACTCGGGAATTTTCTCCCAAATTTTTCCGGTGCCGAGTATAAAAGCGGCATCAGTATTTCCTACACCGGTTGAAAACATTCCGAATGCACCGGAGGTGCAAGTATGTGAATCAGTTCCAAAGAGTACTGTACCGGGAATGTTGTAACCTTCTTCGGCAAGAGCTATATGACAGACTCCTTTATAACGTTCAGTTCCCACATCATAATAATTATCAATATCATATTTTGAAGCAAATTCTCTGAGGATTTCTACATTACGATTTGCTTGAGGATTTGCTGTAAAGATATAATGATCGGGAAAAATGACTAATTTATCTTTATTCCAAATTTTTGCATCACTTCCGAATTCCCTTTTCCATATCGAAATTGTCGGCGGTCCGCATACATCGTGAGTCATAAGAACATCAACATTAAGCCAAACATTCTCACCCGGTTCAACTTTTGTTCTCCCGGCAGCTTTTGCCAAGATTTTTTCTGTTATTGTCATTCCCATAGATTGATATTCATTAATTTCAAATTTTTATGTTGAGCTTGTTTTTATTAATTATTCCTAAAAATTTCATACAGCCTGAGATAACTCCGACAGCGAACCGGCAGTAATTTCTTCATCCTTCATTTTTTCAGAAAGCCGATATTGATTTAAAGCTTGAATATAAGCTTTCGCACTTGCTTCTATAACATCGGTTGAAATTCCTCGTCCTGTATAAAAATGATTTCCTTTTTTGATTCTAACATTTACTTCACCTAACGCCTGCCTTCCCGAAGTTACCGATCTTACGTGATAAGAAGATAATTCGGAATTAATTTTCAACGCTCTTTCAATTGCATTGAAGCAAGCATCTACCGCACCATCACCAGTGGCGGATTCCTGGAAATATCCGTTTGCAGATTTTATTCTCACAGTAGCTGTTGGAATAGAAAACGTACCCATGTTAATCTGCAGGTAATCGAGCGAGTAAATTTCTTGCCCGCTTCGATGAGATTGATCGCCCATTAACACTCTCAAATCGTCGTCAAACACTTCTTTCTTTTTATCTGCTAATGTTACAAAGCTTTCATAAACTTTTTGAAGTTCGTTCTCGGTTAAAGAATAACCAAGCTCGATTAATCTTGCTTTTAATCCGTGTCTGCCTGAGTGCCTTCCGAGTACAATTTTTGTTTTGGGCACTCCTACAGTTTCCGGAGTTATGATTTCATAGGTGTTTCTGTCTTTTAACATTCCATCCTGGTGAATACCTGATTCATGTGCAAAGGCATTTTCTCCCACAATCGCTTTGTTGGGCTGAACTATAACTCCCGTATAGGAAGAAACCATTCTGCTACTGTTGTAAATTTCTTTTGTATTTATATTCGTATAAAAGTTGAATAGATCTCTTCTCACTTTAATTGCCATAGCTATTTCTTCAAGCGATGCATTTCCGGCTCTTTCGCCTATGCCATTTATAGTACATTCTACTTGACGTGCACCGTGCTCTATTCCGCTTAGTGAATTGGCTACTGCAAGTCCTAAATCGTTATGGCAGTGGACGCTTATAATTGCCTTGTCAATATTTTTTACATGTTTTTTAAGCTCGGCAATCTTTCTGCCATACTCCGAGGGGAAAGTATAACCTGTAGTATCCGGAATATTTACAGTTGTTGCACCTGATTCAATTGCAGCTTCAATAACTTCGGCTAAATAACCTATGTCTGTTCTGCCTGCATCTTCGGCAGAAAATTCAACATCGTCAGTAAATGTTTTTGCATAAGCAACTGCATCCTGCAACATTTTAATTACCGTTGCTCTTTTTTCATGAAGATTTTTTCCGTATCGAGCATCGCCGAATTTTCCCATGATATGAATATCCGACGTGCTGGAGAATGTATGAATTCGAAATCTTTTTGCATTGCGTAATGCATCATAGGCAGCTTTTATATCAACGTCCTTTGCACGGGCTAAAGCCGCAATTACGGCGTTAACTTCATCGGCTATAATTTTAACAGCTTCAAATTGCGTCGGAGATGAAATCGGAAAACCTGCTTCGATAATATCCACATTTAATTTTTCGAGCTGACGTGCAATCTCAAGCTTTTCATGTATGTTAAGTGATGCACCCGGAGATTGTTCCCCGTCTCTTAAGGTAGTATCGAAAATATAAATTCTATTTTGTGACATTGTCTTCTCTTTCTTAATTATTCAATGATTGTTTAATGGTTTACTAAATAAACAAAGTTATTCTTGCTAATTCTTCCGTTCACTAAAATGAACGGAAAGTGATAATTAAAGAGCTAAATCTTTGATTTATCATCATTCACTTACCGTCAGATTTATCTGACGGAAAAAGGAAATACTTGAACAATTTGGCTTTAGCCACATTAACTATGATTTGTTAAAGAGTAAAAACTCCCAATGCCTGTTCATCGTAAATTCTATTAAAATTTTCTAACACAACATCTCTCATTTCAGTAGTTGACACCAGAGTATTTCCCGGAAAATAAATATCCGCCGTTCGATATCCCTGCTGCAAAGTTTTTTCAATTGCTGCTTCGATAATTTCAGCCGCTTTATCCATCTGAAATGAATATGAGAACATCATTCCGACAGATGCTATTGCTGCAAGTGGATTAGCTTTGTTTTTCCCAGCTATATCGGGTGCGCTTCCATGAACAGGTTCGTAGAGTGCATAATCTTTACCAAGACTTGCTGAAGGAAGCATTCCAAGACTTCCCGTTATCATTGCTGCAATATCGCTTAAGATATCGCCGAATAGATTTTGCGTTAGGATGATATCGAACTGCTTTGGGTCCCGAACGATTTGCATTGCGGCGTTATCTACATACATGTCATTCAAATCGATTTCGGAATAATCCTGATGTACCTCATGCACTACCTTACGCCAAAATTGGGATGTTTCGAGTACATTAGCCTTATCAACCGAGGTAACCTTACCCGATCTTTTTTTTGCAAGTTCAAAAGCATAACGAGCAATGCGTTCAACTTCTTCACGGGTATACGTCATTGTATTCCAACCTTCATCATCGGTATATCCGCGCGGCTCGCCGAAGTAAACGTCGCCTGTTAATTCTCTAAGTATCAAAACGTCGGTACCTTTTAACACTTCAGGCTTTAGTGAAGAAGCGTCGAGCAAAGGAGTATAAACCTTCGCCGGTCTTATGTTGATAAATAAGCCCAGTGCTTTCCGCAGCTTAAGAAGTGCGGCTTCCGGTTTAAGATGATGCGGAAGATTTTCCCACTGCCATCCTCCTACAGCACCGAGTATTACTGCATCCGAATCATAACACTGACTTAAGACTTCATCGGTTAGCGGGACTCCGTACTTATCGTACGAACTTCCTCCTATCAATGCTTCGGTTAATCTGATATTCGCATTAAATTTTTCTGCTGCTGTTTTCAATACTGCTACAGCCGCATTGGTAACCTCCTGACCAATACCGTCGCCCGGCAATAATGTTATCTTTAAATTCATACCCCTATTTCCTCTTTTTGATTTTTCTTTATAAGCCAGCTCATCATTTCACGGAGTTTTGCTCCAACTTTTTCAATTGGATGCTCTCTATTTTCTTTTCTTAGATCTTCCATTTTCTTTTGACCGGATCGATACTCGCTCAGCCACTCATCGGCAAACTTACCTGATTGAACTTCTTCAAGTATTTTTTTCATTTCTTTTCTCGTTTCAAAAGTTATCAATCGCTTGCCTCTGGTCATTCCTCCGTACTCTGCAGTATCGCTTACAGAATAATTCATTCTTGATAAACCGCCTTCATAATAAAGATCGACTATCAATTTCATTTCATGCATACATTCGAAGTAAGCCAATTCGGGTGGATAGCCTGCTTCAATTAACGTTTCGAACCCTGCTTTTATCAACTCAGCGGAACCCCCGCAAAGTACAGCTTGCTCGCCGAAGAGGTCTGTTTCTGTTTCATCCTTAAAATTAGTTTCGATTACGCCCGCTTTAGTT
>CAZTDB010000061.1:0-9328 GCA_964612385.1 uncultured Ignavibacteriaceae bacterium | reverse complement strand
ACACGTAGTAGATATTGCCGGTGACAGTGACGGAACGATCTGGTTTGCACTCGGAGGAATAAACTTTGAACCTTTTCCTGCACTGCCAGGCGGCACGGCATATTTTGCAAACGGTAAACTGAATGTTGTTCTCGGTAATCCAAGTCAAAAGGTAACTTCCATAGCAGTTGATAATAGTAATAACCAAATTTGGTTTGGCAATTTCGGAAAAGGCTTATCTTGCTATAACAAAAATGACAATGTTTGGACACATTATGATCAATCAAATTCAGCTCTTGAAGCTAATTTTATAACAGATGTTGCGATCGATAATGATGGAATTAGGTGGCTAACAACATTCTCTGACGGATTGGTAAAATTTAAGTGATGGTATTCAGATTGACTACCTTTTGGGGAGCGATTTGAAAAATGTTAAAACTGTTTCGGTATAAGAAAAAAGCGATATAAGTATTCTTTGTGTCCCTTCTTGCCTTTGTGACTTCGTGGCAGAAGAGTTCTAATGCTTATAATTATTCTTACACATTTTCGATTTTTAATTCGGTCTTGTTATTGCCCTTATTTACGATTTAAAAAAGGAGCAGCCATGAACGGAAAAATTAAACTCCTTCTCAGCATCGCCTTGATGATTATTTTCACCTCATCATTGTTTGCACAGCAAAAAGGTTCTCTGCGCGGCATAGTAATAGATGAAAAAACAGGCGAGGCTCTTCCCTTTTCAAATATATTGCTGTTAGGTACAACCTTAGGCGCTTCGGCTGATCTGAAAGGTAACTTTATGATAACCGGTATTCCCGAAGCGGTGTATGACGTTCAGGTTTCTTATTTAGGTTATCAAACAAAAACCATCCAGGCGGTCATACGCGCAAATGCAATTACTCAGGTTACCATCGAGCTGCGTCCAGCCGCATATCAGCTTGAAGACGTTGAGATATTCGGTCAAAAATATGACAGACCGAATGAGCCGGACATCGGACTGCAAAAGCTTTCCATCCGCCAAATAGAAATGCTGCCGAAAGGAATTGAAACCGACATATTCCGTTCGCTTCAATTTGTACCGGGTGTTCAAACTACCGGAGATGTTTCCGCCCGGTATTATGTGAGAGGCGGAGGCAGCGATCAAAATCTTGTATTGTTAAACGGAGTTTCGGTTTATAATCCCTTCCATGCACTTGGCTTGTTCAGCGTTATCGATCCGGAAATGATAAATGCGGTCGAATTCTTTAAAGGCGGCTTTACTGCTGAGTACGGCGGAAGGATGTCTTCGGTACTAAATCTTGTTACACGCGACGGTAATAGAAATAAATACTCGGGAAATGCTTCAATAAGTTTTTTAACGGGCAAAGGAGCCTTTGAAGGTCCAATATCCGATTTCGGCTCATTTCTTTTAACCGGAAGAAAAAGTTTATTCAATGAAACGTTAAAGAAATTCTTAAACTTTAAGGAAGCGCCGTTCGAATTTTACGATTTATCGCTAAAAGCGAATTACAGAAGCAAAAGCACAACCAGCTTAACCAAAGTTTCGATGCACGGATTTGCAAGCGGCGATAAATTAATAAACGACGATCCCGAAAAAGCCGATTACGATTGGATAAATAATATATTCGGAGTCACGTGGTTTCAGGCATGGGAAGACGTTCCGATTTATTCCGAAACTTCAATTTCATTAAGCAGCTTTAAAGGTGAAGTAAAACCAAAGCTGAGCGAAATAAAACCGCGCAAAAACGAAGTGAGTGACATTACGTTCAAAACCGATTTTACGCACATTTACGAAAGCCGAGACGAATTGAAAGTGGGCTACAATCTTAAATCGTTCAAGTCCGATTTGTATATGGAAAACCTGCAGGGAAACAGAACTTCTTCCAGCGGAAAGGCTTTGCACTTCAGCATTTACGGCAAGTATAAATTTTTAAGATTTGAAACAGTAGGAATAGACATCGGTACCCGTATGAATCTTATTTCGCTTCCAAGCAGCGCTCCACCGCTTTTTGAACCGAGGGTAAATCTTACTTACAACATTTTTCCCTGGTTAGCCTTGCAGGGCGCCTGGGGAATATATTCACAGGAGATGATTACACTTGTTAATGAAGATGAAATCATCTCATTGTTTGAACCATGGCTTATAGTCCCCGAATATTTGCAACTACCGTATGCGGTTCATTACGTCGGTGGATTAAAATTCAGGCTTATCGATGGAATGACGCTGACATCGGAGATTTATTATAAATCGATTAAGAATACCGCCGAGATAAACGATAAAAAAGCAGACGACATCGATCCCGATTTTGTGCAGGGCAGTGCAAAGGCTTACGGGGCTGAATTTCAACTGCAATATTTTACTTCCTGGCTGCAATTCATCGGTTCGTATTCGCTTAGTTATGCTTACCGCAATGTAAAGGAATGGATTTCTTATCCCAAATACGATACCCGGCATTCGGTAACTTTGAATATAACCGCACTTTTAGGCGACGGCTGGGAAGGAAGCGTAAGCTGGTTCTTTAGCTCCGGCAGACCATTTACCCAAATTGAAGGTTATTACGATAAGCTCTACTTCGACGATCTTTTCTATTCAAGTGAGTTATACGGCTATTATTTGCCATTTGTTATTCTCGCTGATAAAAATTTAGGAAGACTGCCAACATACCATAGAATGGATGTAAGCATAACAAAAAAATTCACATTGTTCTTTTTAGATATGGCGCTCAGCGCGAGCATCTTAAATGTATATGATAGAAAAAACATATTTTATTTTGAAAGAGACACAGGCAAACGAGTAAACATGCTGCCGTTTTTGCCGTCGGCTACACTAAGTGTTGAGATGTAAAAAATGCAGCGGTCGCAAAACCCCCGGTGTTCCTCTGAGTCTGTTCCCTGGAAAGGCTCGGCGAAAAGAAGAGTTTTTTATGCGGGGTAATATAAAACAAACTCAACCTAATGAGGGTGACCAGTCCAAAGGATCATTCTGAAAAGTTCTTTTTTGTCATTTCGAAGGAGTCTTCGACTGTCCAAAGGACTCCTTCGGAGAGAAATCTTTTCGAAATAATAGATTTCTCCCTTCGGTCTAAATGACAATGTTACTTTTTATCCACCCTCATTTAGAGTGAGTTCCTTTATTTGAGAAAGTTGTAATATAAAACAAACTCATTCTAATCTCGTTAGAGTCCGACAGACTCTAACGGAGTCTGGCGACCTTCTCTTTCAAAGGGAAGGACTTGTCCGAAGGATCCTTCGGATGTGTAGTGATGTCTTTACATTTTGTATGCTGACAGAATATTTTTTATTAAGTGATTATTGACAACAAAGTGAGGATGAACAAAAGATAAATAATCTTAGTGATTCATTGAGGCTTTGTGTCTTTGTGGCAAAAAAACCTTGATTAACAAGTACTTTCATTTATTAGCCACAAAGTCTCGAAGGCACAAAGTTTCATAAAGACCTTTTGGGAACGATTCTTTGGATTGGTCAGCCTGATTTAGAGAGAGCTCGAACTGTAGCGGAATAAAAAGATGGTTAAAAAATTAGGAGTTCTAAAAACAAACTCATTCACCATGTGATGCATCCGAATAAATTATTATCTAAAATATTTTATTAAGAGTTTTTTATTATGCAAATAAAACTTTCAATACAACGCGGATTAAATGCACTTCTTTTTTCAATTGTCATTCTTCACATTACATCATGCGAAGAAGATTTTAGCCCGCGTGCAGAATTTGAGCAAAGGTATATTGTCAACTGCATAATCAGGAGTGATACAACACTTCAAACATTTACTGTAGCGAAAAGCTATAATATTGAAGGGTACGATCCGTATGCTCAAACCAAAAGCCCGTTTATTAAAGTGTTGGATGCAAGGTTGTGGCATAAAAACGAGGTATACTTTTTCAAGGACTCGATGTCGTTCACACAAGGTGCGACACGTTACGATGAACCAATACCTTATTACTATACTAATGAGTTCATCCCTTCGCAGGGAGATTCAATTAAAATAAGAATAATAGCACCGGATAATTCAACCTTATGGGGAAGAACAAAGCTGCCCGATTCAATAACGTGGGACATAACGAATAGTACACTGCTAATAACTGATACTTTGGGTGAGAATTTTTCTTACGCATGGATTTCACAAAATTACTTATCGTGGTACCTTCCCAGAATGTCTATATATTATAGATTGGCAAGCGATTCTATAAATGTTAGAAGAAGCGTTGAGGTACCGCGAAAAATTGAAATACAAAACGGAATTGAAACGACGGTTAAACAAGATCCGTTAAGAAGCACGAGGTTTTCAGTTCAAAAATCCGCCGTGGATTTTGCGTTGCGAAGTATTTCCGGCAGCGACCCGGTAAAAAGTAATTATATTATTTATGCTGCAATTATTGATCTGCTTGTCTTTGATGAGCCGTTATCTAAATATTTTTCAAATTCAAAAGGCTTTCTTGACGATTACACAATTCGAGTCGATCAAACCGATTTTTCGAATATTGAAGGTGGATTCGGAATTTTCGGGTCCTACCTTAAACAGCAAAGAGGTATTCGGATAGATACAGATTACATTAGGAAATTTGGATATACTGCAGCAAATCCGTAGTGAAGAAGTTAATGTTGTGAAACTTTTTTCTTCACCTCAATATTACCATCTTTTTAGTTTCCACAAACATTTCGGTATTTCCAGAGGATGTTGCCGATAATTGGTAATAATATACACCGCTTGAAAGGCTGCCGGCATCGAAGTATATCTCATACGTCCCGGGAGATTTTTCTTCGTTAACAAGTGTTGCAGCCTCACGACCGAGCATGTCGAACACTTTTAAAACAACTGCTCGGGTTTGGATTTCGTCATTTGACCTTTGACCTCCAAAGGATCCTTCGGATTTGACCTTTGACATTAAAGTGTATTTGATTTTTGTTGATTGATTGAAGGGATTGGGATAATTCTGAAAAAGCTGAAAGGAGCTTACTTGTTCATCTGCTTCAATAAAAATTCCAACAGGCTCGTTAAAAAAAGAAATAACTTTGTTAAGAAATAAATTACGCTTCGCTTCGGGATAAATTGTCTCGAAAGGAAATCCGATATAAACAACTTTGCCTGCCGCCGTTCCGCCGGGAAAAATTTCTTCAAAATAAATTCCCGCGAACTGATTAGTTAGATTTGAGTACTGAAGACAATTTACTCCTCCGTTCATTCCTGTAATAACATCGGGATATCTTACATCTATCGTTCCGTGTGTTCCGTTGTCGAAGGAAATTGTACCAACTCCCTCGAAGATGCTTCCGCTTACCGGTTCGGCCTGATAGTATACTCCCGCTTGATTATTCGGCGCATCATAGACATACTTGCTTTTCAAAAAATTGTACATAAAATCTTTATCGGAAGCTGAACCTCTGTAATCCAAATCCCATGCAACTTCGGAACCCGAAACAAAAAGTTTTCCGCCGTTTCTTAGAAAAGCTTTTATCAACTCCTGCTCTGCCGTATTAAAAGTTTCATCGGCGGTGCTTTCATCACCAAGAATGTAATCGACAATAGAATAATCTCGTAAAGAAATTAAACCTTGCAGCACCGCTTCGTTCGTTGCCGCGCAAAATCCGTAGCCGTTTTGCTTGAATGCGCTGCCGTGCTGACGAATAAAATTATATGTATTCCCCGATGAAGCACGATCAAATCCATTTACTATTAATACTTCGGGATGAGCTGAAGAAGTTACTCCCGCCAACACTTCAGAAAAAAGAGAATAGCCCTGGGATGTCTGTGCTCTCAATCGAAAAAAAAATATTGAATCTGAATCTAATCCATCTACGATTATGTTATTATTGAATTCTGCGGTTGAATCGTTAAAGAACAAACCGTCACTTCCCCAAAAAGCTTTGTATGTTGTGCCGGCAGCAGGCGTAACAGTAATTTTCAAACTATTCGGAGAATCCCATGTTATACAAAATGTTTTTGGTGCCGGAGTAGTAAAACCCTCAAGTGAATAATATGGTTTTAAGATTGTTCCTTCGTCGCTTATTAGGACAGACAATACCGGATCGGCTAACAATTGTGTGAATGTCATTGGCGTGCCGTCAACTACTACTGAATCGAGCACGAGACGGATCCCGTGACTGTAATCCGCATAAGTTTCTGTGTGTCCGTTATAAACCGGTTGAATGGGTTGTCCGTTTAATTGATGCCATCCGTAAATTACTACGGGCTTAGGTGCATTCGGCTTTAAGTTTTGGTAAATGTTATTCGAAATAACCACGTCCTTTTTAGTGCCGCCGACCAGTGTTCCAAGCGGATACCAATTGATGACTTCCATCCGCAAAGTTTTAACCGAATCGTTGTGCTGTGCAAATACCGGAACGGTTATCATTTGATCGGACGGAGGAATGGGCTGGGGTCTCAGCTTGCAAGGTGCCGTTTGATAAATTTGATCCACCATCTTTTTTGTCGGAAGTGTGCAGTTAAGCTCATTACAAATTCTCTGTGCAAGTATTGGTGTCATCGGGGTTAAAAAGTAATCGGAATCGGAACCGACAGCAAGATAATCCGGGATAACATAATATGCCGCAATACGATTTGTACCAACTATATTTGCGGATGCAGTTATGAGCTTCAACTGTCTCATGAATTCAGGAATGTTTCCGCTGATAACTTGTGAATAAATTTGTTCTTCTCTTGCCTCCCGCGGCATACTCCAGATAAGAGAAATAAATTCAGAGCCTGAAAGTGCATCAGCAGGTCTCGGGGGTAGAGGAAGCTCTTGCGGTAGTACTTCCAAAGAAAACAAGAACACAAAAAGAATAAAACTAAAATTTTTCATTTTGACTGTTAATTTATTTGTTTAAAAATAATATCACTCAAATTTATCTTTTTTAATTATCAATTAGAGGTTGACCAAAAAGTTCTTTGAGTAACTTTGTGTCTTAGTGTCTTTGTGGCAATTGTTTTGAATTTAAGGTAATAATCAAAGTCCTTACCTGCCACTAAGGCACAAAGACTCTAAGAATCACAAAGAAAAATTACTTTTTAGTCACACTCATAAAGAAATAAAAGAAAACCATCCCGGCTTTCCGAAGGATCTAGGGATAGCCACATTTGTTTCGGCTATCATAAAGATCCCTTTGGGAAAGCCTATTTATTTCATTAATATTTAAGACATCCCCGACTTATCCCAAAGGGATGGCTTAGCCAAAAGTCGGGGCAATTCGGTTTTTACACAGTCTCAGTCCTTCGGACCTTCGGGAGAAGCGAACGATAAGTGAGAGAAAGAAAATTACACATTATTACTTACACTGAAGATAATTTTTCAACTCATATTATAATGAAGTTTTCTATATCGAATGCATGTTTAAGTTTAACTACCCACTATGATCAACATAGACCCTTAAAAATTAATCGCTAATCCGAATTTGCTTACTAAATCAAATTTTTTCACATTATCCGGCGGATGATTATCAAACCTCATTTGCAGCTTAATCATAAAATCTATTGCTTTACCTAAACTAATATTCAATGCACTATCGAATAAAATTCTAAGATCATTGATGTCGTTCATCGCAGGCTGAAAATATGTAATGCCTAAAAATTTAACATCTTCGTTGAGTTTTATCAATAAAGTTAAATATAAGTTCATTCGAACTATATTACTTTTTTGTTTGTGAAAAGAATTACTATCAAGTTCGTACGTCTCATGTTCAAAGAAAACAGAAGGACCAATCCGCATCACAAATACGCTGTCTTCAATTAATTTAAGACGCAAACCGCCTCCGGCTAACGCTCTATGCTTAAGCAGAATCTGCTTGTTGTTATCGTATTGAACAAATTCTTCTACACTAATTAAACTATGAATAGAGTTTACATTCCTAAGGTGAAAAAGAGCCTGACTAAAAAAGTTCTCACCTTTGCTGCGTCCAAAACCGCCATTTAAGACTAGGAAAGTGTAATCACTTCCCCGGTTGTAATTGAATCGGGTATTAGTTCCTAAGAAACTAAAATCGGCATTTCCTGTCATCAAAGTAAAATCAATATCGGATCTAACCGAAAGCCCCAGGCTGTCTGTTGCAATTCTAAATTTTTCGGTATTTACCTGCGAGTAGCTGTTTGATGCTAGAAATGAAAACGTTATAAGAAAAAGTATGTGTTTAACAATCATGACAGGTAATCTTAAGCAAAATGATTTTTATACGGGGTTAAAATAGTTAAATTATTTTTTTGCAAAAATGAGCGGAAGAAATAAATAATTAAAGGTGTTCATTTTGAAGAAAGTAAATTATAACAAATGAACACCCTTAGCTGAATTAATTACAAAGCATAAATCACTCAAAACGAATTAGGGCTTATTTAATCAGTGTCATTTTAATACTTGCATTTTTATTCCCAACTCTAAGATTACATATATAGATACCGCTTGGAACGTTAATGCCTTTGTCGTTCGTTCCGTCCCATCGAATTAAATAATTGCCGGAGGGTAAATTATCGTTCAGCAATGCTTTGATTTTTTCTCCGCGAATGTTATAGATTATTATTTCAGCAAAATTATTTGAGAGATCAAACGGAATCGAAAAACTGATTATTGTATATGGATTAAACGGATTAGGATAATTTTGAATAATTAAATGAGATAGCGGCACACTCTCATCTCCGGGATTTCTTTCAACTGAAGTAATTAGCGATGGACCGCTTCCTCTGCTGATTCCGGAATTATTAGCAAGATAAATATTAACCCAATTTGGTCTTAACGCAGATTGCAAATACTGGTTATCCCATTCCTCATCGGTTAGCCGTAAAAAGTTTGTGGTTACATATTCGTAATAGCTTAAGAAAGGACCGACAAATGCTACATTTCCTGTACCGGGAATTTCAGCGATAAATACACCTAAATTAATAGGACCCGTTCCAACATGTGAAATCCAGCCATAATAGTTTCCGGAACAGTCGGATGGAGTTGTATGTATATCTGCAGCTATATGGTCTTTCTCAAGCATACCTTTGAATCCATGCTCATAATCTTCATAAATAATTCTTGGATACCATCCTCTGTATGGCGGTTCACCGCTTCCCGGGTCAGGATTATCATAAATTATTGTTTTCATGAAATTATTTTCTTGCTGGGTGAATGCCTTTCCCTTTAATATTTTTTCGGAGATTACTTTAAGGGTATCCATTACCGGTCCGAAGTAATTGAAGAACTCGATAATATTATTCTTTAACCAAGCATTATTGAAAGGAAGGTTTTGAAATTTTTCCACCGCTGTTTCCGAAAATGATTTCAACGCATTGTATAATTCCGGGAACGGTTCTATATAAGTATATGGATATGAGCAAACTGTACCGCCTGTATAAGATTGT
>CAZTDB010000060.1:0-9363 GCA_964612385.1 uncultured Ignavibacteriaceae bacterium | reverse complement strand
GAAGCGACTTCAAAATTCAATCCCGAATTGTTAAGCAGCTCTGCGGCTTCTTCGGCATTTGTACCTTCCAGCCTGATAACTATTGGAACATTTACGTGCATTTCATTTGTTGCATCGATTACACCTTGCGCTACACGATCGCAACGAACAATTCCGCCGAAAATATTTATTAAAATAGCTTTTACATTCGGATCGCCTAAGATTATCTTAAATCCGTTAGCAACGGTTTCTTTGTTAGCACCGCCGCCAACGTCAAGAAAGTTTGCCGGTTCGCCGCCTGCTAATTTTATTATATCCATGGTAGCCATTGCAAGTCCAGCACCGTTAACCATGCAGCCCACATTTCCATCAAGCTTTATGTAATTCAAATTATATTTTGATGCTTCAACTTCCAGAGGATCTTCTTCATCCAAATCTCTGTATGCGGCGATATCGGGGTGACGGAATAAAGCGTTATCATCAAAATTCATTTTAGCATCAAGAGCAACTATTCTATCATCGTTAGCAATGATAAGAGGATTGATTTCTAACAATGATGCATCTGTATCTTCGTAAGCTCTATACAATTTTTGAATGAATACCACGAAACTTTTAAAGGCATTACCAGTTAATCCAAGCCCGAATGCTAATTTTCTTGCTTGATAGTTCTGCAAACCAACTGCGGGATCTACCCATTCTTTAATTATTTTTTCAGGAGTTTCCGCTGCTACTTTTTCTATTTCAACTCCACCTTCGGTTGAAGCCATAATTACATTTTTTGATACGTTTCTATCGAGAAGAATTCCGAGGTAAAGCTCTTGCTTATAATCTAATCCTTCGGCAATAAAAACAGTTTTAACAATTTTGCCTTCCGGTCCGGTTTGATGGGTTACGAGCAGATTGCCAAGCATTTTGGCGGCATATTCTTTTGCCTTTTCAACTGAAGTGATAAATTTTACCCCTCCTTCTAAAATTAATTCTTCGCGATTGTTAGGATTGTAAATTTTTCCTTTGCCTCTTCCTCCGGCATGTATTTGAGATTTTATTACGAATTGATTTATTCCTCTGCTTTGAAGTTCTGCAATAGCTGAATCGAACTGGTTAATATCCTTTATTGCAATTCCATCCTGAATTGCTGCTCCGAATTTTTTGAGGAGTTCTTTCGCTTGATATTCATGAATTTTCATAATAACCTTTAAGAAAGACTTAAGAGTGAATTATTTAATTATTTTGAGGGCAAATTTATTAAGAATTTAGGTTTGATGAAAACGTCGATTATGAGCTGAGCAAAATTCGGAATTGTTGTTATCTGCACTTATGAATGTTTCTTCTGTTTATATTCTTTTCTTTCACCGAAACATCACGACTAAAAAAATAGATTGACTTTTAAAATATATTTTAGCTAATTTCATTCAGAATCCGGGGGTTTAATGTGAGGAAGATTCTTAAAATAAATTCTACTCTTCTCTGTAATGAGAGTGTAATTATCCTTCCCATCTTACGGGGGGGGTGATTATGCTGCCAATAAAACTGCTTATCACTCTTATCCGGTATGATATTTTCCAATTATATCTTGCAAATGGAGTGGGCACACCACTCACTAAACAATCTTCAATTTCAAGAAAAAACTATTGGGGCTCATTCTTCCCAAGCGGTTTTACTTAGATTAAGAAAGCATCTGTCACAAAGCTCTAAAAGTGTTAATTTCTTTCCCTATACTTATTTGGAAGGTAATGTAAAAAACATTGCCGATCACTCTTTCACCCAAAGAAGCTTATCCAAGGGGTGGAGAATGTGTAAAAAGTACTAGCCTCATGTCGATCACGAAAGGTTTTCATAAAGAACCTTTGGTAGGGAGAGAAATCTTTGAATTCGTTAAGATTTCTCCCCGAAGTAGTCCTTTGGACAGTCGCTCCGCTCCTTCTTGCCTGCAGCATGCAGGCGAAATGACATTTTGGGGTTTTCACACAGTCTCGATCGTTTCGAAGCGAAAGTGAGTAACCCATAACCGGTCTTTCGTTTCTCGTCTTAATTAAAAAATCCAGCGTGATCCGAAAGAGACTGCAACCCGCTTGGCACTGTTAAGAAAAAGGAGATATTGTAAATCTGAAGTTGCAAAATTCATTTCCAAAACACCTACATCAAAACCCAAACCGAATGCCAAGCCAAAAGCATCGGCTCCGCCGAAAGAAAATCCGGTACGTGTAGCAAACCAGTCAACTGGTTTCCATTCAAAACCTAACGATACTCTTGGAACGGTACTGTTTCTCGGCTGGTTGTTAAATCCTTGGTTGTAATCTAAAGTAATAAGTAGTGAGCCGGGGGAACCACTTACCAAATCAGATTTATCAAGCTGAAAAGCAACACCTAATCTTAATGCTGTAGAAAGAGGAGAAAAAAAGTTATTAATATATTCCCCTTCACCTGTAATACTATTAACGAGTGAATCCTGCTGTTCCGCATTTGTAATATCAGATAAAACTACCGCGTTATTAGAAGAAAATTTTGCAGCATTTTCGGTCCAATTAATACTACCAATATCTGTTAAAGCTAGCCCGAATGAAAGAGCATCATCAAGAACAGCGACAAAACCCAAATCTATACCGAATCCCTTTCCTGCAGGTGTGGGAAATGGACCAATGCTACTCTCTTTATCACTACCGGTAGAATCAAATCCATACTTGATTGCAAATGCAACGGAGAATGCAGAATATGCAAGAACATTACCTGTTGCAGAAATAACATTGCCCTGGGCGGTTTCAAGTTTTGAATTAACATATTCAGTTCCAATGTAAGCAAACCCATGTACCAGTTTGAAGGAAATTCCTGCATAAAGATTTTTGAAGTTATCCGGTTTTATTTCATTCAAACTTCTGGCATAGGTTAGCGAATAATCTCTAAGCCACCAACCTTTAATATCTGCATCGTCAAAATTATAAACTGAGCCAACAGGGTTCCCTTCAAGCCCAAGAGTAACTAACTTTTCTGGTATATTGAACTTAAAAGCAAATCTGTCGCTTATGCTGAACCCAAAAGCACCAACATCATCGCTGTTTTTATAGGTTGCACTTAGCAGAATTGCTTCGGCATCGGTAACAAAGAAACCGCCCCCTTCAAAGATATTATTCAACCTCTCTTTATCATCATCATCGAAGTATCTTCCTTTTTTAACGCCGTTTTCTTCAACGCCTCCAAAGAAATAGTTGAAATCATTGATAGTGATAAAATCAGTACCTGCCCTTAAATTAATGTTCGGAATAGGAAGTAATGTAGCAAACTGTACATGTCCGTCTTTACTAAGCATTAAATTAGCAGGATTTCTGCCGATAGCATACACACCGCGAGAAGTGACTGTGTAAGTTTTACCCATAGCAGTTGAACGGGCATCGGATGCACCGACTGAACCTCCTCCCTGTGCATAAAGAGAAGGAATCGTGAAACAAATCATTAAAAAGAAAATAATAAATTTTATTGTGTTCCTCCCCTTTATCGATTTAAATCTAAGTGATAATTAATACCACCGTATATTTTGAATTTTACACAGTCTTTTGCACGAACCCGTACAAAAGGACCAAAATTAGTAGCAGTTGAACCGGTTGAACGAACTGCTACATCAATAAGCACATACTCGGCTTCTGAAATTTTTCTGAAGTCATCTTTATCCATTAGAAGGGTGGTGGTTTGTGTTGCGGGTGTTATCGGTATACCTTCATTATTTATAGCTGCCGATCCAATCTGTATAATATCACCAACAACATTGTTATCACTGCTTTTCAGAATAAACAAAGGATTATAATTTTGGTCGAGCATAGTAACTTTGGCAAGAACACCAAGTGCAATCATGTTCTCAAGTTGAAGAGTCAGATTTGCAGAATTACTATTTGCGATGTCCTTCCGGTTTTCTTCACTCAAACCTTCAATTTTTACTGTGTCTGCATAGCCTGCGTCACTAAGTGAAACTTTTAACGGTGCCTGGATATCTATAGTATAATGTATTGAATCTTCACTTGAAACAACACCATTTGAAGTTTCAGATACGTTATCAATAACAAATTTAGTGCTTACTTCTATTTCATCCGGAAAACTTGTTAAAAAATCTGTCAGATTTGTATTTGTTTCGTTAAATACTAAAGAGATGGGCACACCGGCGACCATTTCTCTAACTAAATAAGGACTCCCTTCAAAGAAAAGCGGTATAGGATTTGCACGGTTTCCGTTTGGAAGTATATCATAACCGGTAACCATTAAAGAGTCAATAATAATCTTTAACCCTTCAAAACCAGCCGTTGTGAATGATGCAAAATTTAAATCTATTTCATGGAATTTTATTTTTGAGCCAAAATCACCAACATCCTGACCGAAAGTGTTATCATAAGTAAAGGTTTGACGTGCAAGCTCCGTTCTTTTCAATCTTCCTTCCATTCTACTTACGATAATTTCATCAGAAGTAATTTCAGAAGTAAAACTAAAGTTGATTAAACCGGACTCTATTACTTCTGCAATACCTACAAAAAAGAAACCCGGGGATGCCTGTGAAGCATAGGGATGATTAAGCTGATTAAATCCAAGTACAGGTCTTTCTTCATAACGGTACAAAGCAAGATTTATCTGCTCTTCAAAGGATGAGTTAGGGTTTAGTGTTCCATTTAATTCCAATACGGCATTTGTAATACGGTTTATAAAACCAGGTAGAACAAATGTGTACTTTACAGGAGCTGATGATTCATTATTTAATTTAAGATTAATTGTTCCGGATTTGAATTCTGCTTTTAGCAGATGAAATTCGGGATCGGGGTTATAAACCAAACCTCTGCGTATCGGGGTACCGGGTGTTACTGGACCTGATAAGTCAAAATCGGTAGGTATTTGTTGAACAGGTATTTTAATTGTATCATGTATAGCAGCAGAACCAGATATATCGCTTGAAACAAACATATATAAACTGTCGGCGACATCGACTTGCGAGAAAATATCAATGTTCGGATTTCTGGCAGAATCGAGAATCTCAGCAAGGAAATATGATCTTTCTGTTATTGGAATGTTTAACTCTACATCCCAGCGTGGCAAAATGACCTCATCGGGTAAATCAATACAGCCATGTATCCACAAAACCGAAAGAAGAAGATGCCAACTCAAATAATTCGTTACTGATTTCGACATAAATGAAAGTCTCTTAACTAAAATTTCAATATTACTTCTCACTCATAAACGGATAACGCCAATCCTTCGGCGGATCAAATGTTTCCTTAATTGTTCGTGCTGTCATCCATCTCATAATATTCATTGCGCTGCCGGCTTTATCATTCGTACCGGATGCTCTGCCGCCTCCAAACGGCTGCTGTCCAACTACCGCCGCAGTGGGTTTATCGTTTATATAAAAATTTCCCGCTGCATTTCGAAGCTTGTCCGACATTTTAATTATTACTTTTCTGTCCTGCGCCCAAACCGCGCCGGTAAGTGCATAAGGTGAAGTCGTATCGCATAATTCAAGCGCTTCCTCAAATTTTTCATCCTCGTAAACATATATTGTTAAAACCGGTCCGAAAATTTCCTCTTCCATCGTTTTAAATTTCGGATTGGAAGCAACGATTGTTGTCGGTTCAATGAAATAACCTTTCGAATCGTCATAATTTCCTCCGGTTATTATTTCAGCTTCATTCGAATTTTTAGCATAGTCGATATATTCGGTTATGGATTTGAACGCAGCTTTATCAATTACGGCTGACATGAAATTCGAGAAATCTTCTACGTCGCCCATTTTAATTTTATTTATTTCCGCCACATACTTTTCTTTGAATTGATTCCATCGGGATTTTGGGATATACATTCTTGAAGCGGCAGAGCATTTCTGTCCTTGATACTCAAAAGCACCTCTGATAGCAGCAACAACGAGCGCATCAACATCGGCTGAATTGTGAGCGAATATAAAATCTTTACCGCCTGTTTCTCCTACAATGCGCGGATAATATTTCATGTTCTTTAGATTATCGGCAATTGTTTTCCACATTCCCTGAAAAACTGAAGTTGACCCGGTAAAATGAATTCCTGCGAGATGCGGACTTTCCATAACCGGATTTCCCACCTGTCCGCCTGAGCCGGGCACAAAATTAATAACTCCTTTTGGTAAGCCTGCAGCTTTAAACAGTTTCATTAAATAATAAGCAGAATATACAGCGCTGGATGCAGGCTTCCAAAGAGCAACGTTTCCAACTATTGCCGGTGCCGTAGGCAAGTTTCCGGCAATTGATGTAAAGTTGAACGGAGTAACCGCAAAAATAAATCCCTCTAAAGGACGATACTCAACTCTGTTCCACATTCCGGCTGGAGAGTACGGTTGATCCTGCATTAGTTGAGTGAAGTAGAAAGAATTAAATCTCCAAAAATCTATCAACTCACATGCTGAATCTATTTCGGCTTGATGCACTACTTTGGATTGACCTAACATTGTGGCGGCGTTTATCACTGCACGCCAGGGACCTGCTAATAAATCAGCCATCTTCAGAAAGATTGAAACTCTTTGTTCCCATGGCATATCAGCCCACTCTTTTCTTGCTTCGAGAGCGGCTTCAATTGCCATTTCCACTTCTTTTTTGCCTGCTTTGTGATAAATACCTAACAGATGCTTGTGGTCATGAGGAATTCTCATCTCTTCGGTGCTGCCTGTTTTTATCTCTTCTCCACCAATAATTAACGGGACTTCAATTTGGTTTGACTTCAATTCATTTATAGTTTTTTTAAGCTCTTCCCTTTCCTTACTGCCGGGCAAATATGTTTTAACAGGTTCATTTACCGGAAAAGGTACCTTGAAATATGCGTTAGACATCAAAACCTCCAATTCATTCTTTGTTTGAATATTTTTTCGTTTTGTTTGTTAAAAATTCACAAAAGAAAAATAGGAGTAAGGCTTTCGAAAAGCAAAAAAACCGTAGTGAAAGGTCTCTCTAACGTGTGAAATTATTTGGACTTGAAGCCGTCAATACTTATTCGAATCTTTATAATAGAAATCTTAGGCTGATTTCTGCAATTCAATACTGATTAAAAAATTTAAAAGTGAATTTGTGAAGATGAAGTACGGCTTCAGTCATCTTGATAAAGATCACCAATCCAAATATATATATTGTTTGGTAATATCAACCTTTATATATTAAACCATTGAATATCTACTTTTATCTGTGTATAATAAATAACTGTGAATATCCACAAATTCCTCAGCAAGAAATTTGACAATGAAGAAAACTAAAATCATACTACTTTCTGCTTCATTAATAATAATCATATCAATAATAATCTGGATTGTTTCGGGCGGAGAAGTTTTTACTAAAACGGAAGTGCTGGTAGATGTTCACGATGAACTATTCAACACAACTTACAAAGAATGGCAAAAGAAATTTATCTGGGGTTTAGACCTGACATTAATTATTTCCACAGCAACTATTATAATTTCGACAATACTAATTTATTATTTCAAAAAGAAGGAGAACAAAAAATGAAAAAACTGATTTATCCTGTTCTAATGCTGTTAACAGCTTCTATCGCATTGATGGCTCAAGGGTTCAAGGTAAACACAAAAGGCACACATACTTTTAATTTCAAAGATGATAGAGGAAGAAATCAGGCTTTGTTTTACAGTGCAACACCCATCGAAGATATTAACGGGATGACGAATGCGATTTCAGGCTCGGTCACCCTGAATGTAGAAAAATTATCGGAGGGTATTTCCGGGAAAATTATTATCGATGCGGCATCACTAAAAACCGGCATAGACACACGCGACGAACACTTGAGAGGCGAAGGTTGGTTGAATGCTCAAAAATATGCCCAAATAACTTTCGAGCTTAAAAAGTTAAATAATATTCAATCGTTGGCAGATAATAAGGTAAAAGCAGATGCTGTGGGCAGCTTTACACTGCATGGAGTAACAAAAGAAATTACTGCCGATGTTCAATTAACTTTTTTAGATGAAAATGAGAAAACACAGATGCGCGCCCCGGGCGATTTGCTTGGTGTTACCGCTGAGTTTGAAATTAATTTGGACGATTTTGGTGTAAAGAATTCATTAATCGGACAAAAAGTTGCAGACAAAATTCAAATCAAAGTGAACATGGTTGGCAGTAATCATGCATCAAAATCATAAATAGTTAAACCGGCAAATTTTTTTACACAGAAGATTAAACCTTCAGGATTGCATAAAAATCCTGTGAGTTTTTTTATGCCAGCAATAAAAACACAATTCAATTATAAAATAGAGGAAGAGTAAAACTCTATCATTAAAATTAGTATGAATTCGTGTTCATTCGTGGCTTAAACTTTTACGGTTAGTTACCGCACAACTTTAGTTATATAAAACAATTTCTTATTTAGTTTAAGTTCAATTCCAAGCGTCTTGTATTGCCGTAATCAGGATTATTTAAAGCGAACTCTAATTCTTTAGAAAGATAACTTGCTTAAGATTTCCACTTTTTTTATTTGCACTAAGGCGAAACTTTATTATTTTATAACCAGGAAAATGGCAGTCATTATTTGGTACTGCGTCTCACTAATCAAATTCATCAAAAGGCATCAACATAAATAAAGGGAGGAGACTATGGCGCTTCTCAAGGAATGCAAGATAATACCGGAAATCTATGAATTCTTAACCGAGGAATACGGAAAGAATACAGGAAAATTTATCCTCAAGCGAAAAGTAAACGATAAGTATGAAGGTATTACATACGACGAACTTAAGATCGAAACAGATTTATTTGCTTACGGTTTAGCTTCGTTAGGTGTTAAACGGAGCGATAAAGTAGCAATCATCGCTGAAAACAGACCTGAATGGGTTTACAGCGATTTAGCAATTCTTTCTCTCGGTGCAATTGATGTTCCGTTATACCCTTCCCTTACGGCGGAATCGGTTGAATTCATTCTTAATAATTCCGAATCGATCGGGATTATAGTTTCCAACAAACTCCAGCTTAATAAAGTTCTTAAAATTCGAAATAAATGCAGAGACTTGAAGTTCATCATAGTGCTTAACGAAAAAGATAAGCTGGAAGAAATTGATGCGTTATATACTTTTCCTGAAGTGCAGCAGAAAGGTGCTGAGCTGCAGAGAAGCAATCCTGAACTGATAAAGCAATCAATGAGAAATATAAATGAAAACGATTTATGCACTATAATTTATACCTCAGGTACAACGGGCGAGCCAAAAGGAGTAATGCTTACCCATAAAAATATTATCTCTAATGTTCAATCTGCTCTTAGAACTTTTCCTATTGACCATACTGATGTTTTCCTTTCCTTCTTACCTTTATGCCATATCTTCGAGCGTATGGGAGGTTATTATACAGCCTTTTCATCCGGCGGTACAATTTGTTATGCCGAAACCATAGAGACAGTAGCTCA
>CAZTDB010000059.1:0-9367 GCA_964612385.1 uncultured Ignavibacteriaceae bacterium | reverse complement strand
ATATCTTTCTCAGAAACATTGGCGTAACTCGTGCATCCGGCAATACGATTTACACGCTTATCTATTATCGTGAACGGATAGCGAAATTCCTTCTCGCGTTCTTTGATCGAAACGTCAACATACTTTCGTAAATCCGCTTCGCTTTGAATTCGATGTGTTGTTCGATACCAAATCGATTCATCAAATGCAATCTCGAGAAAGGAATAAAAATCATTCGGTTCTAATGGTCTTAATAGGACAATTTTATTTTCAAACTGTTTGTTAAAAATATTCATTCATTATCCATTCATCTATTTTTGTTTAAATCTTAGTGAACCTAAGTGTACTGAGTGTCTTAGTGGTTGAATAAATATTGAAAAAGAACTTACCACTAAGACACTAGGAGCACGTAGTTTCACTTAGGACAATATTACTTCACTTAATTTTAGATACAAAATTAGTTAATAAATATTTAGTGCATTATTAATCTTCACAGCGAATGACCACTCGTCATTTTTTGTTGTTGATGAAGTTACGTTATCGCTCCAATTTAATTTTTGCTTGTTGAAAACAAAGTAAATGTAACTGCCGGTCATGTATTGCCATGATAAAGTGAAGTTGATTGTCGGATTGCTACTTTCGTATTCATTCATCATCGGCATTTCCACATTATTGAGTTGAACGATTCCCCGAATATTTATTTTATCGGTGAAGTTATATTCGGCTTTGATTCGGTGAATCATCTGGTTGTATTTATTCTGATATTCCGAACCATGAATGTTGATGTATTCAAGCGAATAACCGAATGTTGAAGCAGCAGCCGGTTTCCAATTTATTTCACCCGAAAGATTTTCCGCAGAAGATTTTCTTACCTGCCGGTTATTGAAAGACAGCTTAAAACTAATTTCTTTTGAGTTATCCGAATTCAATAGCGAGCTAAATGAATCGTCTTGGTAATCTGCAAGTGTGAACTTTCCAAATGCATCTTCAAAAACGTTTTTTTGAGAAACCCCGTTAACATTTCTATATCTGAATTTGCGATTCATTTCTGGTGCATAATAGAGTTCAAAATTCCAATTGCCGAGCGTCTGTCCAAAGTTTAATGTTGATGCGAAGCCAACAGTAACGCTGTTGAATGATTGCTCCAGATTTGTGTAAAGCGATGTGTATTCATATTTCACTTTTGGTGTCAGCACCCTGATGAATCCGCTCTCATCGAAAGAAGAATAGACTATCCAAGCATGAATTAAAGTTTCATTCGAGAGTGTGTTATGTCCGGTGATGTTCGGATTATACAACTTCGTTTTAAGGTGATGCCAAGTTGCAATCGTAAATTCGCGGGTAACCCAGCGGATAGAGTTAACGGATTCAAATTCATTTTTTGCATTTTGTTTGTTGATTGTTCCAAACCAAGTATAAGCAACAAGACGCTTATCAAATGCCCATGTTTTCAAATTTGTAGTGAGGTTATAATCGGCTCTCATTTTTTGATTCTTCACTCCGCCGATTAAATCAACATAAAAAGTTTCGTTATCCGTCCAGCGGACATCCCCCATATACCATTTATTTTGTTTGCGGTCTAAAACCCACGTAAAATCATATTTTAGATTGTCGCGTACATCTCGTAATTTTATTCCAACATCAATATCCTCGATGTTGCGGGTGTTCACTGCAAGTCCGGGATAAAGATCACTCGACTCAGTAAAGAAAGGTCTTTTCTCCGGATATGAAGCCGGCACATCATCAACATTGATGATCAAATTATCAGTCTCGATTTGCGCAAAGTCGGGATTTACGGTTGCAATTATAGTCATTGATGAAATTGGGTTATACTTCAATTCACCGCCAAATTTAGTTTTGTTTTCACGAATGTTCTCAAGTGAATTATCTTTCATGGAATAGAAAGAATATGGAGTGAAGAAAAGTTTAGTATCTTTTTTCAATCCGGTTAAGCCGCGGAGTTTTATGAAATCACTTATTCTGAAAGGTTCATTTTTATCTACGATGTTGTTGAGAATAACTTCCTTGTTCTGTGCGTAATCACGGCGAAATAAAATACCCCAATCCTGTTCATCTTTATCCTGAAAACTGATTGAAGAAAGTGGAAGCTGAAATTCAAACGACCAATGATCATTTTCAATTGATGTTGCAGTAGAAAAAACTCCATCCCACTTAAAATCCCAATTACCGTTTGCATCGAGTGTGCCGTCAACAATTGCATTTGATGGATTGATTGAAAAGAAGTAAGCGGAGTTGCCGTTGTTCAGCGGATCAATCACAATTCCGATTGCATCGCCGTCGAGAATGATTGATGCATCTTTTCTGCCGTTGCTTGATTTGATGCTGCTTTTAGGCTGATATAGTTTTCCGGCAATAAAAATATTCTCGCTGTTGTAATGAAAATAAATCTCTGTCTTAACCGAAGGCTGTGCAAAAATATCCGGTTCAAGCTGAACAAGTGAATCGAACAGCAAACCGGATTGATAAATCTCATCAACTTTCCCGTCAATAATGGGTGTATCTTTTGCCGGCTGAAGCTTACTTTTACTTCCGGCGGTTAAATTGCCAATGAGAAATAAGCTCATCAAAGCAAGAGCAAAAAAATTATGTAGTGTTTTCATTTATGTCTCCATCAAATTTTAATTTCACTTATGGAGACGGAGAGCTGTTAAAAAGGACGCAAGGGAATCTTGGCAGGAAGGGGTCTATTCTATTCAGGCTTTTCTAATATATAAAAGTTTCCTTTTGACATAGTACCGATTTTGGCTTTAAATGATGGCATAAATTTAATTAATTCCTCAACTCGACTAGAATAAGAATTTAATACTGCAACAATTATTGAGTATTTAGATGTTTGTTGTTGATGGATTATGTTTTTATCAATTGTTAGAAGAATATCAAAACCATTTTGAGATGCGAGTAAAAGTAATTTGCCGTTTGTTATTCCGCTCCACCCCATTTCAATTACTGTAGATACAGAATAATCTTCCAGATCAACCTTTAATCTTTTTGTCACACACTCATCAAGCAATATTTTCATTCAAAATACTCGATGATGAATCGATCAGCTTTTGTGAAATCTCTAAAAGTTTAATTACCTGCTCTTTTTTCACAGATTCAAAATCATTTAAAAAATCATCAATGGAATCACCAGCTTCCAGATAATCAAACAAATTTTTGATTGGAACGCGTGTTCCGAAGAATACGGGAGTGCCACCTAAAATTTCCGGGTCAATATTAATAATTTTTTGTTCCATATACTCTTTACTTTGCAGTAATTAAAAATATCATTCACTGCTGATGTATAAAATCAGCTTTTTCATTCATTGCCAATATACTAAAAATGGAAGGAAATTACCTTTAATATCGCAGCAATTATATGCGTGCCGGTTTGTCGTTTATTGTATCTCGAAGCTCTGTAAAATTCTCACAGCAATTCATCTTCTTCGAGAAATCGCACATTTTTCCGGCGCTGTCAAATTCAAAGTTACAGCAATCAAGAAGCATTTCTTTTAATTGATGCCTGGCTCTTTGCACTCTTGATTTAGCGGCGGTTAAAGAAATGCCGAGCTTATCTGCAAGCTCCCGCTGCTTTAGTCCTTCAAGCTCGGTCAGGATAACGGCTTCCTTGTAAATTTGGGGGAGCTGCTTAATCATTTCCATTAAAGAAGGTGTTAATTTTTGTACAGCTTCTTCTTCAACCTCTGCTTCAACTTTGAATCTTTCGTCTTCGTATTCACCGCTTTCTTTTTTTGCTCTGTAATAATCAATGATCGTATTTCGTGTTATTTGAAAGATCCACGCCGATAACTTTTGCTCGTCTTTAAGCGTATCAATTTTTTTATAAATTCTGATGAAAACTTCCTGCAATATATCCTCGGCATCGTCCCTGCTGTTTACCCTAATAAAAATAAACTGCCGGAGCTTGGAATGAAAATTTTTCCAGATCAATTCAAAATCATGATTCATTTTTAATCATTGCCGTGTTAAGAAGAAATATTAAAACTTTATTCACCGGACAGCAAAATTGAAAACATTTAGGTTTGATACGTGTTTTACTTCGTAATGAATTACTTTCGGTTCGAGTGCAAGCAGATAATTTTTATCATCGGGATAATAAACCGCTTTGTCTATATCTTCACCGGCAAATTTACGTATTGATTCGAATGAATCCCACAAGGAAATTAGAAGAAATTCACACTTGCCGTTTTCATTCTTCCGGAATACAAATACCCCTCTATTTCCTTCGATGTTACGATAATCCTTCAATCCGGTTTCTTCCAGATATTTTAAATATTCATCAGAGTGTACCGGATGCGTAATACCGCGCCAAATTCTTGCAATCATAATTCACCTTCTAATTGTGGCTTATCTCCTGAAGCAATGAATATTGAAATTTTTGCTTCTTCGGTACCGTTGTTTGAGGTTGAGCAGCAGTCTTTACCTACGCAATTAACCCTAACATTATGAAGACCAGCCTGTTTGAACCAACTCTCTATATCTTTTCGATTAAAGCCCATCCATACGTCGTGTTGTTCGGTAACTAAAAAATCGAAGTTGTGTTCATCAAGGTCGGTAACAATTAGCTTGCCGCCCGGTTTTAATATTCTTGTCATTTCTTTAATTGCTGTTAGTGGATTTTCCACATGATGCAAAAACATATTAGCAAAAGCATAATCTATCTGTGAATCTTGAAGCGGCAGCTTTTTGTCTGTACCGGGGGCTGTTACTAAATTGGGATTACAGCAAAATTTTCGTTCAATCTTTTCAAGCATTTCTTCCGACTGATCGATCGCTATAACTTTAAGTCCTTTTTCGAGAAGTATTTCAGTCAGAAAACCTGTTCCCGCACCAATATCTGCGGCGATTTTTCCCGCTTTAATATCAGCGGCTTCAACAGCCTTAACTCTTACACCATTCGGAAAAAAGCTCTTCCGGATTTCATCCCATTTATCTGCTACCGAATCAAAATAATTTTTACTTGACATATAAACCTCCTAATTCAATTTTTATTTATGTAGACGGATACGATAAAAAAAGGACGCTAAGCGGCAGCGATTCTTTATTAATTACTGGATATCAAATTAAATTTCTAATTGAAAAAAGAGTATCCTCCGTTAAAAATAATACAGATACTTAATCTTGAATACTCCAGCCCTATCGGTAACGTGCATTCTATTCGGAATTAAATTTCCTGAAGCATCAAGTTCATCTCTCCTATCTCTAAATTCGTTTAGTGCGAAGTAAATCCAGCTCTTTGGTGAGAAGTTGTACGAAAAGAGCAAACCCAAAATTATTTGTTCCATTCTATCAGTAGACTTGACAAACACATTATCGACATAGAGTCGAATGTTCACGTTGTTTATGGGAGTAAGAGAGAAATAGGGTCTGGTGTTATATGTAATGTCTTCGATGCCGCCTTCGGGTTTTCCTTCAATCCAAATATTTAATGAAGTGCCCAGGGAAAGAATATCGAACGGAACCCATGAGATTGAAGAGCCTAACCAGGAATAGTATGCAAGATAATCACGATAGAAATTATATGTTTTCGAATAGCCGCCCCATAAATTTCCGTTCCACTTAGGTGATATATGATACCATGAGCTTAACGAAATTTCGTGGGATGTGAATTTTTTCCCGGCATCACGCGAATTGCCAACGAAGAAATTAATTTCATATCCCCAATTGTCACGTAACTGCATATTAAAACCAAGCACAGCTCCATGATCCGTAAACAAATCAATTTTTTCATAATAAAGAGACACACCGCCGTATAGAATTATTGATCTGATGTACCCCTCCTCAAAATACCATCTTGGTCCCGTAATACCCACAAAATTTGCTGTACCTCTCCATGGCACAAAACCCACCTGATTAACATCAAACTGTTCTCCCACATATCTGAAGCGTGCAAGATTAAGCCACTTTTCACCGAACATTAAAAATCCCGCAGAAGCAGCATAATCGCCTTCACTGTTCTTGAACGATCGGGCAAGCTGATACGATAACTGCCAGTTCGATTCTCTGAATGCACCGTCAATATCAAGCACACCGTAATTGTTATCTTTTGTATGTTTTCCAACAAATAGCAATCCTATAGAGGAGTTTCCCATAATTTGTTTTTTAATTCGGGCTGAACCAAAATATGCGCGGGATTCAATTTGTTCTTCGTTATTCAGCAGATATTTTTTTTCGCCAGTCATTGCTAAAAAACCGCCGTATTCAAATTCATCAATTCTGCCAAATGCTTTTGTCCCGAATATCAATGGCACTTCCGAACCGTCGGGAAGTTTTTTACCAATTCTTCTTGAATAAAATAATTCCATCGGGCTGTAGAAACCCGAACCGCTTTCCTTTCCAGATGGCATAAATATTTCATTCCCTTCGGTAAAGAAAGGGCGACGCTCTCTAAAGTAAGATTCATACCGTGAGATATTAAAATCGTAAGGGTCTGCTTCAATCTGTGCAAAGTCCGGATTCGCAGTTAGTTGATAAGTTAGTTTAGGAGGTGGATTGTAGAAAATATCAATACCGGCTTGCGGTTCAATTTTGTATTTTCCGTTATTCAGGTATTCAGCTTTAGTCAATCCTACAGGATAAATTTCTAAATTCAAACCCTTTACGGAAGGCTTGAAGTCTTCGAAAACCAATTTGCCGAACTTAGATATTCGCTGCCCTTCGTTTTCTTCATAGCTGCACCAATAAATATCTTCGTTAAGTGCAGGTATCCACCGGTCGAAATCGAGTCCCCATTCTGTAAGCCGTTCGTCGTATTGAATTGATCTGTAAGGAATTTTCATTTCGACAATGTAACCCCATTCAAATATTTCGGAGAAAGCGAACCAAACACCGTCCCAATTATAATCTCTATTGCGTGCATCATCGAGCAGCCGTGCGTCAGCGGTAACGCCTGAAGCTGAAACCGCAAATTTGTAAGCTGTTCGTTTGTCTCCGAATGTATCGAGCATAAGTGAAACGAAATCACCTCTTGAGTCATCATGCTTTCCCGTAGTTTTTTGGATATTTGAATAGTCATCGTAACAAATTATAAGGCAGTAAAGAGCTTCATCTGTAGTAAGGAGTTTTGCAGTGGTACGGCGCGTAGGCTCTTTTCCATAATAAGGCTGGTGCTGTGTAAAATCCGAAACCGAATCGGCTATGCTCCAAATAGGATCAATTTTGCCGTCTATTTCAATTTCGTGATTTACTTTTTTGAGGTGCATTATTTTATTTTCATTTTTTGAGGCGGATAAAATGAGGGTTGTAAATAAAAAGGATAATAAGAGTATTATTGTTTTCATTGTTTCACTTCTTTTATTTAATCTTAAGACGATCGCAGTCTCGAACTTGTTACAGAAATTCAAAAAATTTCTTAAACGCATTGCAGATTTAATAAATTACGGAGGACTAAACCATCAATTTCACTTATAGGATAAATAATGACGGATGAATGGCTTATAATATTGCTTAAGAATAGTCCGATGTTTTATCTATTGGTGATTTATCAGCCACAATGGTATCACTTCAGCAAGAAGTTCTGAGAATAAATTTAAGTCGTGAATAAAGCACTGAACAGTTAAACCCAGATAATCCTAAGTATCCAGGGATAAATTCAAGGATTCAATGTGGTTCTGTTTTTATCAATCCAGTACGCCCAGGCAACCAACAGCCACTGTAATAATCCGATGTAAGCAATTGCATCTACAGACGGCGGCGGGTCACCTGACATATTCATAATATAGATTAGAGCTAAGAAAATCATTAAACCCCAAAAGCCAAATCTCCCTTTTTTATTTACCGCCTTTGTGGTTTTGAAATAAATTAACAATCCAGCTACAAAAATTGCTACTTCAACAATTACAGTAAAAAGAACTGAATTCCAAAGTCCTAATCCTACTTTTAATTCACCCCAAGGAAACAGCGGCAAATCAGGTTTGTGAGTTATGAAGTCAAACACCCAATGGCTGAGTACTAAAGCACCTAAAAGCATTGAAGCTTTATAATTTTTTTTGATGAGGTAATAGATTACTCCCAGGAGAATACCCCAGAATAAAACCCCCAAAAGACTGTGAGAAAATGGGTAATAAATAAACTCTAACGGTGTAAAGGCTGTATCGCCCGGGGATATTTTTACACTCTCAATACCGAGAAGTAAAAAAATTGGCCAGAGCAAATCAATAAATTGAGCCGCAATGAAAAATGTACCCAGCGAGGGTTCTTTATTAACTTTTTTAGCCGCAAGTGCGACTCCGAAATGCCCGATGAACATAATTATTTCCTTGTTAATTAATATGTGTCAATTTCAGCTTTATGATTTTTGCGAGCTTGAGTCAGTTTGATTTTTTATTAATCTACATAACCGATAATCTTACTTGTAAAAATAAAAAATCATTCGATTCTAAGATAGATTGTAAACAGTAGTCTCTCTTTAGTAGCATTAAAGTACAGCGTTCTCAATTTAATGTGACATTCTTTGCCGTCTCCGATAGTCGAACTTCAATCGTACAAGATAATCCCTTTTAGTTTAAAGTGATTGCTATGCTCAATTAAGATTGATTTTTAACCATGTTAGTTTTAGTTTTGTGCAGCAATTACGCTTAATAAAAAAAGAGCAGGTTAAGTTGGCAGCCAATACGCCGTTAACAGACATTGAATTAATGCAGAGAGTGGCTTCGCACGATTCGAAGGCGCTTGAGGCTTTATATAACCGATATTCTTCTTTGTTATTTACACTCACAAAGAAAATTGTTACCGAAGAGAAATTAGCCGAAGATGTACTGACTGAAGTATTCGTAATAATTTGGCGGAAGATAAATCTATTCGATTTTCATACTCAAAATGTTTATACCTGGCTTATCACGCTAACGCGAAACAAAGCTGTTGACACGGTGAGACGATCGAGGACTCCGGGAGTTCTTCCTGCATATAACGACGAATATGAAAACTTTGCTATAGTCCCGCGTTTATCCCCCGAAATCGATCCCTTAGATTTAAAGACTGCTTTAAGCATAAAGGATAACATTGAAACAGCTCTTAATAAGCTAACCGACGCTCAGCAATATGTTTTATACCTTGCTTACTATGAGGGATTAACTCAAAAAGAAATTGCTTCAAGGCTTAACATTCCTTTAGCGACCGTAAAATCAAAGATTAAATTCGCATTGAGTAATTTAAAAGAAAACTTGATTAAGGGAGAATCATAATGGGCAAAGAAAACCAATATTATGAACATCTCCATGCCTACACATTAGGCTGCCTTGATAAGGAAGAATTTGAAGAACTGCGCAATTACCTGCAAACTACAAGCGAATTTAGCTGGCAGGAGTTGGGCGAATATCAAAATCTTACTGCACTGCTTCCGTCAATTCTTAATATAGAAATACCAGGT
>CAZTDB010000058.1:0-9455 GCA_964612385.1 uncultured Ignavibacteriaceae bacterium | reverse complement strand
CCGGCATCGGTTCATTTGTTTGATAATGCTTCGCAAACATTTTCAATACCTCAGGATGAGCAGCCCAGTTTTCCATTATTTGAGATGGAAGCTCGACAAAATCCCGTGGAACAGAAGTACCCGAGATACTTGGATAAGTTGAATTTGATAATAAACCATGCAAAGCATGACCTAATTCATGGAAGAGAGTATTGACTTCTTCGAAGCTTAATAATGCGGGCTTATCTCCGGTGGGCTTGGAAAAATTTCCTACATTACATATCACCGGTGTAATCACTTCGTTTCCAATTCGTGATTGCTTTCTGTAAGAGTTCATCCACGCACCGCCGCGTTTGGATGCACGCGGAAAATAATCAGTATAAAAAATCCCAACGTGTTCTCCTTCGGTTTCTTTTACTTCAAACACTCTTACATCTTCATGGTAGATAGGAATATCAAATCGCTCAGTAAAATTAATTCCGTAAAGTTTACCTGCAACTTCAAAGGCTCCGTTTACTACGTTCTCAAGCTTGAAGTAAGGTCGAAGCATTTCTTCATCTAAATCATATTTTTCTTTTCGAACTTTTTCTGCGTAATACCACCAGTCCCATGCTTCAAGCTTAAAATTTCCTCCTTCTTTATCTATCATCTTCTGCATTTCTTCGGCTTCGCGCTTAGCAACATTAAGTGCCAGCTGCCATAATTTATTTAAGAATTCAATAACCGCTTCAGGTTTTTTTGCCATGTTCTCTTCGAGAATAAAATCTGCATGAGTTTTATATCCAAGAATATTGGCTCTTTCAACTCTCAATGACGCTATTTTCGCAAGAATTTCTTTATTATCGTTTTCGTTATTGTTGCTGCCTCTGTTTATGTATGCTTTGAAAATTTTTTCACGTAAAGGTCGTACATCCGAATATTGAAGAAATGGAATCAGACTTGGCTTGTGCAGAGTGAATACCCATTTCTTTTCATAACCTTTTTGCTTTGCAGCTTCGGCAGCGCTGTTCTTTACCGATTCAGGCAAGCCGGCAAGATCTTTTTCATTATCAATCACAAGCTCGAAAGCATTATTTTCTTTTAGTAAATTCTCGCCAAAACGAAGCGATAAAAGTGAAAGTTCTTCATTGATTTTTTTAAATCTCTCTCTATCTTCACCGGTTAGATTAGCTCCTCCTCTTACGAAATTTTTATAATACTTTTGTAATAATGTTTTCTGCTCGACTGTAAGATTCAGCTCATCAATTTTATCGTAGAGCTTTTTTATTCTAACGAACAAATCAGAATTAAGATTTATCTCATCGTTATGCTTTGTGAGCATCGGGGTTACGGTTTTTGAAATCGTTTGTAACTCATCGTTTGTATGAGCCGAAGTTAAATTGTAAAAAACACCGCTTACCTTTGTAAGCAGCATTCCGCTTTTTTCAAGTGCTTCAATTGTATTTTCAAATGTTGGTTCTGCTAAGATGTTTATTATTTCCTCTATCTCTGCTTTTTGCTGTTTTATCCCCTCTTCAAATGCCGGTAAGTAATGTTCAATTTTTATTCTCTCGAAAGCAGGGGTTTCAAAAGGAGTTCCGTAAGGTTTAAAGAATGGATTTTCAGTTGGATAATTTGCAGCATTATTCGCAATAGAAAATATCATGAAAAATAGCATACAGTTGATTAAATATTTTTTTGTCATCTGATTACCCCGTAATTTTGTTAAAAATTTATGCTCTAAGATAATATTTACGGCTTGATTAAAAAAGGAAATCTGAAGAATTTACTATGAATACCATATCTGTCCAAAACATTTTTCCGAAGGATCGAGGTTGGGTAAAAACCCCAAAATGTCATTTCGAAGGAGCGTAGCGACTGAGAAATCTAAGCGTTAGTAAAGATTTTTCCCTTCGGTCGAAATGACAAAAACACTTTTTACACAGTCTCCATGGTTCCGATTATTTCGTCCCTACCTGCCTGCAGGTAGGCAGGACTTCAGATTTTGTGGTGCTTTTATTTGCAATAAATATTTTGTCTCTATAGAGACAAATAGTAGAGATAATTGTTCTGAGTCCCTTTAGGGACTGAATATTTATAGAAAAAGATTACCCAAGTTAAACTAAAGTCCCGTAGGGACGACATACGTGGGATTATTTTATAGATGCTTGTAAAAAGTTATAATTTCTTTCACTCTCAAAATTTATATTGAAATCTAAAATTATCTTGGACAGCAATGATGAATATCATGACAGAACAACGAATACATTACTTCACCAAAGACATAAGAATTTATTTGCATTTTTTTTAGTTTTGATATCAAAATAGGAGGTTAAGATGACTTACACTGTATTTTTTGAGAAGATAACAGACAAATCGTTTCCTGAAGGATTTTATTATGCGCATATTCCGGCACTTGACTTAACAACTCATGGCTTAGGAGTCGAAGGAGCTCGTGAAGCAGCGAAAGACTTGATAAATCTTTGGCTGCAAGAAAAAAAGCCATCAGTGAAGAGATAAAATGAAATTGGTTTAAACTTGATCGATCAATCAGCATAAT
Source organism: uncultured Ignavibacteriaceae bacterium (assembly GCA_964612385.1). Lineage (GTDB taxonomy): Bacteria > Bacteroidota > Ignavibacteria > Ignavibacteriales > Ignavibacteriaceae > JAGUYG01. The sequence goes on along the minus strand of CAZTDB010000058.1, from coordinate 6,937 downwards.
TACATTATGCATTATCTAACGAGATTAAAAATGCCCGAGGGTTTTTTCCACTGCGTAGTAAATATCCGCTTTTGAAGCATCAACATCGATTATTAGTTTGCCTGCATCTGCTAACAAAACAAATTTAATTTTTCCTTCTCTGCTTTTTTTATCTGAAAACATTCTCTTATATACTTTCTCTTTGTTAAGCTTATTAAATCCTGTTGATAAATTAATTTTCAGGGGGAGCTTAATAAATTTGTTTAACTTCTCATTGGATAAAATATTCAACCGGTTAGATAAATAAAGAGCAGATATTAAGCCTGCAATTACCGCCTCACCGTGTTTAACTTTAAAATTTAATTCACTTTCGTACGCATGTGCAAATGTATGTCCGAGGTTTAAAATCTTTCTTATACCGGATTCTTTTTCATCCTGCATTACCACGGCGGCTTTTATTTTTACAGATTCGGTAATTACTTTGCTCAATACTTCAATTCGGTATTGAAGAATACCATTTAAGTTGTCGTTTACATAATTAAAGAATTTGTTATCCGCTAAATAAGCGTATTTAATAATTTCACCCGCACCGCAAATAATTTCCGATTCGGGGAGCGTATTTAAAAAGTTTAAATCGGCAAGAACAAACTTAGGCTGATAAAATGCACCAATTATGTTTTTTGTTTTGTTAAAATTTATACCTGTTTTTCCCCCGATTGCACTATCGACCATAGCAAGAAGTGTTGTCGGTACATGTACAATTTGAACTCCCCTCATAAAAGTTGATGCGGCAAATCCTGCCAAATCCCCTGTAACACCACCTCCAACGGCAATAATTAATGTATCCCGGTTGTACTTTTTTTCTATGAGATAAGAATAAATTCTATGCAGCTCAGTTGAAGATTTGCTTCGTTCACCTGATTTGAGGATGTAATAATTTAATTTGCCTTTATGAGGATTCATTATTGTCCTGATGGTTTTTCCATACAAATAATTAACATTTGAATCGAGAATGAAAAGAATATTATTGTACAACTCCATCTCGGATATTAATTGCGGTAAATCTGAAAAGATAGATTTGCCGATGAAGACAGGGTATTTGTGATGTTGTGTTTTGACTAAAATTTTTTTCAATGAATGAGTCCTTTCGTAATTATTTTGGCAAGCTGGTCTACTGTTTGCCCAACCGATATGTTATCAGTATCTATTGTTATATCGGCTTTCTCGTAATACTTTTTTCTTTGCTCATAAATTGAATTTATTTTATCCAATAATTCTTCCTTCGTAAAATCTCCGTTGCGGATATTGAGGACCGGACGGTCTCTTTTAAAACGCAGCCGTTTGTAAGCTTCTTCAGGTGAAAGTTTAAGGTAAATAATTTTCCCTTTTTGTTTCATAAAATTTAAATTTTCATCGTTAGCAAGTGTTCCTCCGCCTAATGAAATAATAATGTTCCTTCCGTGTGAAAGTTTTATTAACACATCTGTTTCAATTTTACGAAAATATTCTTCTCCTTTTTCTTCGAAAATTTCTCTAACTTTTTTGTTTTCTCTATTCTCGATTACTTTATCAAGGTCATAAAACTTCCATCCAATAGTATTTGCAAGAATTGGACCAATAGTGCTTTTACCGGCACCCATAAAACCCGCAAAATATATTATCCGATAATTTGAATTTTTCAATTTATCACCTTAACCGGCAAGCCGGTGAAAGAAAAATTTTAATAAAACAAGTTGGAAATTAATTTCTGTTTTCATCAAAACATATATACAAACCCGAGTGAAAACGTCACTCCGTCAACGTTTACTTTTGAATCGAATTTGTCATTCGGAATTGTAATTATAATACCATTATAATCCGCTTGCCGTTTATTGTACTTGCTTTCCAATGTAAACTGCGGATCGCGAAATTTCATGGCTGCTTTAACCGCAAAGAAATCACTTATCAGATAATCCATTTCGATAGAAACCTGTATCCCATAAGCAAATTTTCTGTATGTATTGGTAACGGAAATATCGCTGAAGCTTCTTATGTGATTTCCGAAATAAATTCCTGCTCCGCCTCCCATTAAAAATTTAAATGATTCCGTTGAGAAAGGAAGAAGATAATATAAATTCAGCTCTACCGGTACAACAGAGAATCCATCTTCGACTTCGATGGTCATTGTGCCGCTTGCAGATAGGACAGTTATATTTCCTCCTACGGCAACACCTTGCATATTTTCAATGGAAAGTCCTGCAATCATCTGTTTGGAAAAACGATATCGAAAATCTATTCCGCCGTTAAATATATCTTCGATAGGAAATGAGGTATTGCGCAAAATATCGTCTGAGGAATAGGGATACAAAAAAAGCTTTGCCGAGGTTGTATAAGAACCAAATAATGTTATACCAAAAGTCTTATCAGCATACTGTGCCGAAACTGAACCGGCAGCTAATAAAAAGAAAATTAAAACCTGTAAGCTGATACTTTTTATGTCATTTTCCTTTTCCGGCATTTAACGCATAATAAACTAATTTAAAAATTTAAACCCCCGACCACACCTCAAATGTAGCGGTTCGGGGGTAAAAGTCAAAAACTTAACGAAATTTTAATAGCCGAAGAACAGATGTCTGTTATCAACTATCTTTGCATCTTTCTTTAATTGATTAAGCCATTGGTTAAAAATAAAATTCTTCTTTTCCTGCATCAGATTATCGCGAAGCGAATTTCTTTGAGCAGAATATGCAGTTGAATCAAAAGGTGTACGTTCTATAACCTTAATTAAGTAGTATCCTCTTTGCCCATTAATTGGATCCGAAATTTTATTTATATCTAACTCTAATGCTTTTGCGATGAAATTAAAATCCCTTCCTACATTTGGTATACTTCCGCTTGGTGTAAAATTACCGCTCGTATTAAATACAACTAAAGGTTCCATTGATGGTGCTTTATCCAGATCATTGCCAATTTGCTTCTTAAGGTTTTCCATTATGATTTTAGCTTTCTCGTACTTCTTCTCTCTAATTGCAAGCGGCTTAATTTCTTCTTTTACTTCATCAAAAGGTTTTACGCCTTCTTTAATAACCTCGGATATTTGCACAACAACATATCCGGTAGGAATTTTAAAAGCGGGACCAACAGCATTCAGCTTATTATCAAAGGCAAAGTCAATAATTCTTTTGTTTACACCTATTACAGGCACTGCGTAAACATTTTTCATAAAGGGAGTTGTTTCCTGGATTTGGTGATTCATTAATTCAGCTTCCTTTTCAAAACCATTCTTATCGGCAAGATAAGAGAAATCATTAGCACTATTATAAACTGCATCTTTGGTAGTTGCAGAAGCCGTGATTGGATTGGTAATATATTCTACAACATATTTTTTATCGCTTTTGCCCGTAACCTGAATGATGTGGTATCCGTAACTCGTCTTTACCGGTTTTTGTATTACACCTATCTTGCCTTCAAAACTTGCTTTCTCAAATTCAGGAACCATTGCTCCTTTTCCGAACCACCCCAAATCGCCACCCTTTACAGCACTCGAAGGATCTTTAGAGAATTCTTTTGCTAATTGTTCAAAATTTTCACCGGCTATTAATCTGTTATAAATTTTTTCGGCTTCTTCCAAGTTTTTTGCGTCATCTTCAAATTGACTGATTAGAATGTGTCTTGCTCTAACCATAGCTCCGTCACCGGGGATAACATCTGTTAGATGATAGAGTGAATAACCTTGTGGCGTAGCAACCGGACCAATGATTGAGCCGACTGAAGCTTCGTAAAAATGATCCGCAGCTTCTAGCGGTAGAGTTGATAAAGAAATGGTATCCTTTTCGTAATCAAGGCTCGAATACATTTCTACTATATCCTCAAAGCTTAGGGTATCGCGTATGAAATTATCGGCTATATTTTCAAGGCTTCTCCGTATTATTGCAGAATCATCGGCGGTAGGATTATTCGGAAAGAGGGCGTATTTGAGTTTCCTCTGCGCTTCAATTTTATATTTATCTAAATTTTTGTTGTAATAAGTTTTCAAGTCGTTATCGGTAACGTTAATTGTTGTATCGGGAAATTTTAGTAGATCAAGAAAAGCGTACTGCACATTTATGTTTGTATTCTGCTCAATAAATTTTCTTTTGATCTCTTCCTCACTGATGGTCACCGAAGCCGATACTATACTTTGAAGCTTTTCGTTCAACTTTGTTTGTCGAACCACCTCTTCGGCTGCAATTAACGGTTCTCTGTTTCGGGGATCAAATAATGCCTGCTCGTAAAGCTCCCGGTTAAAATTTCCTAAGGAATCGATAAAACTTTGCTTAAGAAACTCAGGTGGATTTGGTCCTAAAATTTCATCTTCGATTTCTTTATCAGAAACAGTAATGCCAAACCTTTCAATTTGCCGTGCAAGTAGTTTTTGTGTTACAATTGCATCCCAAATTTGTTCTCTCAATTGGTCCATGCTTTCTTCGGGAATATCTTCGCCCGTTTGAGCACGCCTGTTTTCCCGCTGCTGATCAAGCAATTTCATAAATTCCTGATAGCTTACATCCTCACCATCAACAGAACCGATTGTGTTAGTTCTACCTCCGAGTGCTTCAAGTACATTAGAATCAGAAATTACCATAAAAAGCACAAATAAAGCACCTACGGTAATTATAAAAGCCGGTGCTAAGCTTCTCATCCTGGCCATCATAGCCATAATATATTATTCTCCACATTGGTTGAAAATTAAGTCGCTAAAAATAGATACATAGGCTTAAAAAAGCAATGTAAACAAAGTCAAAACGAGAGTAAAAGAATTGTCTTAAAACTTTTTCTCAGTGATATTTTTTTTAATAAAGAATTACCGGCGGCAAGGCTAAAACATTTTAATTTATATACTTGCAAAGTTGACTTTCAGACATAGCAAACATATATTTCACCACTATTTGTAATGAATGAGGGGCATGAAATGAACGAAAACATTGATTTTCTTAAGTACGTTCCTATTTTTTCGGACCTTGACGATGAAACCTTAGCGAAAATTTCGACATTGGGTATTAAGAATCTCTATAAAAAAGACTCAGTTATCCTCAATGAACACGAAATAGGCTCAGCTTTGTTCGTTATTGTTTCCGGTAAAGTCAAAATCTCCCGAACAGGAGAAGGCGATCGAGAGGTTATTTTAACCATCTTGGGAGAATCGGATTTTTTTGGTGAGATGGCTATAATCGACGGTCAAGCACGTTCAGCAACAGTAAAAGCAATGGAAGACTCCGAGTTGTTCATAATTCAGCGAAATGATTTTCTGGATCTTCTCTACTCTCACCCGGAGGTTTCAATTGCATTGCTGAAAGAACTGATTAACAGACTACGTGCGGCCGATATGAAAATAAAATCGCTGTCGCTTAAAGATGCCGAAGGAAAAGTGGCTTCCGTAATTTTACAGCTTGCCGACGACGTTGGGAAAATAAAACATGGGACAGTAGAAATAGAAAAGCTCCCATATCAACATGACCTCGCAAATATGGCAGGCACGTCAAGAGAAACTATTTCCAGAACCCTTCATTCCTTTGCAAAAAAAGGATTGGTAGAATTAGAAGGCTCGCGTCTTAGAATTATTGACTATGAAAAATTTAAAGAACTATTTAATTAAAAGGATTCAGCTATTATTTTATGGATAGAAAAGTTGATCTCCACATGCACACCAACCACTCAGACGGATTTTATTCCCCCGCCGAATTAGTTCGAAAAGCTAAAAATACCGGTATTGATGTAATAAGCATTACCGATCACGATAATCTTTCTGCAATTGAAGAAGCGGTGAGAATCGGAGATGAAATTGGTGTGGAGGTAATTTCCGGAGTTGAGATTAGTTCTGATATTGGTGACAGGGAGGTCCACATCTTAGGTTACTTTGTTGAAACCGGTAATGAAGAGTTAGAAAGATATTTGGCGTTCTTTAGAGAAGAGAGATTCAAAAGAGCAATTAGAATTGTACAAAAATTGAATACATTGGGATTATCAATCACTATCGACGATGTAACATCCATTGCAAAAAACTCAGCAATCGGACGCCCGCATATCGCTCAAGCAATGCAGGAAAAGCAATTAGTAGCTTCCTATTATGAAGCCTTCAATAAATACATAGGTAACGGCTGCCCCGCTTATGAAAAAAAGGTACACATTTCGCCTCAAAGTGCATTTAAGATAATTAATGATGCCGGAGGTTTATCATTTATTGCTCATCCGGGTTATATGCCTGAGTCATTACTAAAGGAATTAATTGAAGAAGGAGTTGATGGAATTGAAGTTCTTCACCCCTCGCACTCACAGCATCAGGTAAAATTTTACAAAGGCATAGTTGGTGAATATTTTTTGTTGGAAAGCGGAGGTTCTGATTTCCACGGCGGCAAGCGTGAAGATGAAAACAATTTCGGAAGATATTACACTAATTATTCTACAGTTGAAGCAATGAGAACTAGATTATTAAAAAATACAGCGTAATTTATCCTCTTGAGATGTTATAATGAATATTATTGAAGGCAATTTAAAAGCGGCTGAATTTAATTTCGCCATTATAGTCAGCAGATTTAATGAATTTATAAGTCAAAGGCTTCTCGACGGTGCTTTGGACTGTTTAAAACGTCATGACTGTAAAGTTGAAAATATTGATATTATTAAAGTTCCCGGTGCTTTTGAAATTCCGGCTGCGGCAGATATGGCTGCTAAAAAGAAAAAATACAATGCCGTAATTTGTCTAGGCGCCGTAATTAGAGGAGCCACACCACATTTTGAGTACGTTGCCTCTGCTGCTGCCAACGGCATATTAAATGTTTCATTAAAATACTCGACCCCCGTTATCTTTGGTGTGTTAACCACCGATACTGTGGAACAGGCGATCGAAAGATCCGGATCGAAAGCAGGTAATAAGGGATGGGATGCTGCTCTTGCTGCAATCGAAATGGCTGACCTTTCCACAAAAATTTAATCGAATGTA